>CAYNLJ010000248.1:0-3844 GCA_964398005.1 uncultured Caldithrix sp.
ATTTATTCATTCCAAACAAAATCAAACAATAAAACACTGGCCACAATAATGATAATCCCATAAGCCAGCAAAGCCTGCAACTCATTCTGTGCATCCATCAGCCTAACCGAATCTGCCGCTTTCCGCGTAGCACTGATGCCACTGATCAACACAGGTAACAAAATAGGAAAGGAGAGAACCGTGAACAGTGCACCTTTGGTACTGGCTTTTGATATGATAGCCGCTACCATGGTTCCACCACCGGCCAGACCAAAATTACCGATGAACATGGTGAGTAAAAAAATCTGATAATTGACCACTTTAAAATTCATGATGGCAATAAACAGGGGAATGAGAATAACCTCCAAAAGGCTTAGCAGGATTAGATTGAATAAAAATTTCCCCAGATAGATGCTGGAAGGTCGAGCCACCAGTTTTAAGGTGTCAGCGGTGTGTGTTTCCTCTTCTCTGATAAATATGTGCGACAGACCCGACATGGAAGAGAAGAAAAGAATGACCCAAAATAAGGCAGCCAGAACTCTGGCCGTGGCCGTGTAGGTACCAATTGAAAATGATACTGCACTGAGAGTTACGATGGCAAAAAGCATGATGGCATTTACCGCGTAACGTGTTTTGAATTCCTGCTGAACGTCTTTCAAAAAGATTAGCCAGATCTGCTTCATGCCACACCCACCTGTATGATTTGATCAGCCAAAGCCAGATCTTCCTGATCGTTGGTTGAGATAACCAGAATCCTGTCTTTTTTCTGTTCCCGTAAAACAGAATAAACCGCTTCTATTCCCTTTTGATCCAGATTAGACCTGGGTTCATCCACAAAAAGTACTTCCGGTTCATGTAACAGGGCACACACATATTTTAAACGTTGCTGCATGCCGGAAGAATACGTTTTGACGGCGTCACGTTCCCTTCCGGCTAAATTGAACAGTTCCATCAATTGTGTTACCCTGTCGGAGTAGTTTTTCAGATTGCGCATGCGGGCAAAAAAATCGATATTTTCCTGGGCCGAAAGTTCCTGATACAGCTGTAGATAAGGTCCAACCAACCCGATGTATTGAAAGATGTTTTCACGTTCAATTTTTTTCCCATCTTTCTGGTAAATCACTTCACCACGGGTGGGGGCCATTAAATTACAGAGGATTTTTACCAGGGTAGTTTTACCCGAACCGTTTGGGCCGGTAATGGCAACTGCCGAACCGCTGTGTACCGTTAAGCTGACATTTTTCAGAACCAGAAAATGGCCAAATCTTTTAATAATCCGGTTAGCCGTTAATTCCATTTTATTATTCGACAAATCGTTATTAAACTCCCATTATTAAACAGAATTTAGAAGTTAAGCAAAATAAAATAAATTGACAAATAAATTGAGAAAAATATCCTAAGATGTGGCGCCATCTGCCAAATTAGTTGATTAGGGAATTTTGCGATGTAATCCTTTGAACAATATTAAGCTATAATCGGCTCACTGCAGGTAGTCTGGCAAGTGCGAGAGCAATGACAATTTAGACAATAATCAGTTATAGTGTTGCCGTTCCCTAAAAAAAGGCTGCCAAAGGCAGCCTTTCATTTTTTTATAACTCTACAGACCAATATTCAAATTCAGCTGAGCATTACGTTCTGCTCCGGGAAGTAAACCATACTCATTACCGACCTGCCAGTAATCCTTGTCAAATAAATTAAAAATGTGTAATGAAGCATTCAATTTTAAGCCGGCCACCTTTTGCTGCCAACCAATGATTAAATCCACTGTCGTCCAGGCAGGTAAAACCGCATCTCGTTTAACAACCGTTTCAGTATTGGGGTCGTAATCCAGGTCAACATATTCATTGTCCGGTAAAATGTAATAATCTTTGTAATAGTGTAGAGCGGTTGAAACGTAAAACGGCCCCTTTTGATAATTGAGAACCGAATTCAGCATGAATTGCGGAGATCCTGGTTCAATCTTCCCTTCTTCAATGCCCAATTGCTCCCGGGCTTCCTCACTGACTTCACCGCTCCAGGCATTTTTCATCTTTGTTACAGACATGCCAAAATCGAGATCACGCGTCAGTTGCAGATTGGCTGACAGTTCCACACCAGTGTAATTGGCTTTACCAACCGTAACATAACGACGCCCACGGTAATCGTAGCCCGGCTGATTGGCTTTACTCGGATCCTGAATACGATAAGCTTTATTGTCAAAATTAATCCGGTAAGCATTAACTTTCATGTTAAAGCCCTGATCCTGAAAGCCAAGACCAAATTCAAAATCATCAGAAGTTTCAATGGGTAAATTGCCATTGGGTTGGCCGTAATTAAAGAAGTATTTTACGCGGGGTTCATTGTACACACGGCTGTAATTACCAAAAAAATTCAAATGTTCATTCACATTGTAATTGACACCCATCTTAGGGGAAACAAAATTGTAAGTCTTTTTGTAATCGACCAGTTTAAATTTAGCGTCTGGGTTGTTAACAAAGCCGTCATTGTTACCCCCATCTAAGTTTTGTTTCATTACAAAATCACCGTCGGCCACCGGACGATTGTTTGATGAGGGAAAATCCTCAGTAATATGATACATGCGTGAGGAGAACTGCAGGTCGGTCATGATGTTTAAGGCTCCGAACTTCCACAGGCCGTGGCCAAAGACAGAAAAGTTTGGCTTAACACCTGTGTAATCGTAATAGATATCGCCTTCACGGAAAATGCCTTTGGCTCCGCCAACATAAATGGCCACATTGTCTGCGCTTACGTTGGGATCTGCTTTGTTTCCAAACGTATTAAGCACAACACCATAGTGACGTGCCCACCAGTAGCGCGCCTCAGCGCCAAATGAAATATCATGATCGATCCATTTGGTGTTTAAAGTGGACACAATGCCAAACTGGTTGTGAATGGAATGCGCACGGTACTGGTACTGTTTGGAATCAGCAATGGTTTGCATGGACATATGGCCTTTTTCATCACGACCAATTTTGTAATAGCTGCTAACCCATTCTCCATAGCCGCGACCAATGGTAAAAAAGGAGTTTGTTTGCAGGTATGTTTTTTCATTGATGTCCCAGACATGGTGAATTTCGAATTGCGGCTTATGGTACACGTTGTTATCAAAAGACACATTACCATTTCCGATTACTTCACCACCCTTTTTGTAATCAACATGCTGTAATAGTAACAAATCCATTAAATTTGTACCATCTTTTTCTTTATTAGTCAGTCCGGGATCTGTTTCACTGACAAAAGGATGTGAATTCCAGTCTCTGCCATAAAGTGCAAATTTTTTCGGATTTTCCGAATAATAGGAATAAGCGTGATATTGAGGGGCGCCATGCAGAATGAAACGTAGGGTATGTTTTTCATTTGGAAAGTAGGACAGTGCAAAATAGTAAGAAAGTCCTCGATAGTAAGTATTCTGTCGCCAGCCATTTCCGGTTAAATAATTTAATCTGGTCAAGAATGAGAGTTTGTTATTGGCTATTAAACCAGTATTGTATTCAATACCTAATTTGTAAACATCGTACATGCCTGCAGTTGAAGTCACTTTAAAACCAGCCACAGCCGGTGCATCAGCGGTTAACACATTGATCGAACCGCCAAAGGTTCCAGCACCGTAAAGAGTAGAGCCGGCGCCACGCTGAACCTGAATAGATTGCGAGCCACTGGGTAAAGCCCCCCAGTTGGACCAATACACTTTTTTTGATTCCGGATCATTAACCTCAATATTGTTGATCATTACGCTAATGCGTTGTTCGTCAAATCCGCGGATGTACACTTTGGAGTCACCCAGGCCGGCACCACCATCAGAAGTAACGTACACACCAGGTGTATTTTTGAATAGATGAGGCACATCCTGCACAGTAAACTGGCG
>CAYNLJ010000249.1:0-3841 GCA_964398005.1 uncultured Caldithrix sp.
AAACATCATCTATCGCAAAACCATCAACTTTTTGTAGGACTGAAACGATTTCGTTTTAAGGCCATAGAAATAGACACCGGAACTGACTTCCTGATTTTGAGTGTCCCTGCCATTCCAGAGAATTTTGTTCCAACCCGGTTTCGTATCATTTATTTGGAATGTTTTTACGAGTCTTCCCCGGAGGTCAAAAATTTGCAGATTAAGATTGTGTAATTTGAAATCATCAGGCAGGAAAAAGCGAATCTCTGTTTGCTGGTTGAAAGGATTGGGGAAGTTCTGCAAAAGCGTAATAACCCTTGGAACCAGGTTTTCCGGAATGGTAACGGTAAGTGGGCCGTGATGAGCTTTTTTGCCATTGAAAGAGACATCTTCCAGCAGATAAAAATAGGTTTCACCCGGTGTCAATTTAGTTGTGTCTGTAAAGGAGTATTTTTTGCCCAGCGAAGAGTTGCCTAAACCTTTTAAGCCTTCATCCGTTTGGAAAGAAGCGATTAACCTGAAGTGATCGGCAACCTTTTTTGCCCGGTAAATATTAAAGCCCAGATTCTCAATTTCGGATGCTGTTTGCCAGGTTAGTTGGACGCCATTTTCAACAATTTGGGCTGTGAAACTTACCAGACTTACCGGTAACGATTGATCGGAAAGTTGTGCTGCGGTGTAGGCATTTACTCTACCCGCACCTAATTTTCCAGCGTAGGAAGGATTCAGGGCATCGATATCATCGGCACTGTCGAACAGCATTTGTTCGACCTGTGGTGCCGTTAAATTGGGATTGTGCGACCAGATCAAGGCAGCCACCGAAGCAGCGATGGGAGTCGCCATTGAAGTTCCACTCAGTGTGGCATACGCATCTGTGGAGGGGCTCCCGGAATTATGGTAAGTACTGTAAATATTATTGCCCGGTGCCGAAATATCAACCCAGGTTCCGTAATTGGAAAAGCTGGCTTTATGATCGTTTTCATCGGTGGCAGCCACGGCCGTTACATCGTTACGTCCGGTTAAATAATCGGTCTGGTCAACGTTATCATTTCCGGCTGATTTAAAAATTAACCGGACGCGGTTAGAAGGACCTAAATTGGAAGTGGAATTGTAAAGAAAGTAATTGACCGCATCCTGTAAACTTGATGTTTGAGAACTGCCCCAACTGCAGCTGGCAATTTTGGCGCCATTGTCTGCTGCGTAGGTAAATGCGTTAGCGGCGAATTCCATACTTACTCTTCCGCTGGGAAAGTCGTCCCAGCCTATGCGTAAGGCCATTATTTGAACACCGTTACCTCTACCGCTGCTGTTTTCTCCCCATCCTCCTGAAACAGAACATACACCAAGATTGTTATTATTTATTGCCGCAACATTGCCTGCACAATGAGTACCATGACCGTTAAAGTCCCGCGGATCATTGTCTTCTACATCGTAGTCATCGCCTAAATTAAAAAGATTGGGATAGCCTGTCACAAAATCCCAGCCAATCCAGTCATCGATCTTGCCGTTACCATCATCATCCACTCCGGGATTGCCGAATTTTTCGGCCCAGTTAATCCACATATTACCGCGACTGTTTTCCGGGTTATTGTAAGAAGCATTAGCTCCGCCCAGATCCTGATGGAAATAGCGTACCCCGGTGTCCATCACGGTAACAATGATGACACTGTCACCGGTGGCGATGTCCCAGGCAGAGTAAGCATCAACATCATGGTCGTTACTCTGTTCAATGTGCCACTGGCTGCCTACATTCGGATCATTGGGCGTGCGTTCGAGTTCCACCACTACGGAGGGTTCTGCGTAGAGTATTGCCGACAGGTTTTTGTACATGTTAACCAGTTCAGGAATATTTTGATTCATGCTGAAGGTAATACGTAACCATTGATCCAGAGTTACCGGTCTTTCCACAGTGCCCCTGAATTTGAAATGCGGGAACAGACGGGAAACACGATGAGCTTTAAAAATCGTATTTAACGAATCAATCAATTGAATACCCGTTAATCCATAAGAAAATTTTTGTTCGTTAATTTGCTTCATGTAGGATTTGTCAACTTTAATCAGTAACACATTTGGCAGGTAAGACTGGGCCGAGAGCATGGTTACCAATAGGAAGGTAAAGATAAAACGCATGACTCCCCCCATAAAAAAATTAAACCACTTGTTTTTTGATTAAAAATTTATTAAATCACAGATAATGTAATCCCAGAGAAATAAAGGAACAATTTCATGTGTCACAAATTGTTTTATTTTTTGATAATAATTTTCAGTCTGCAATGCACTTCAGTTTTAAAAGGACAAACGATAACTATTACTGAATTCCCGGCCCATTTGCAGCTTTTTGCCAGAGATTCTGAAGATTCGGCCAGTGTACCGGTGGCTGGTTGGGTCTCGTCGGCCGGTTCTCAAATGGTATCGCTAAAGGTGTACCAAAATGACGTTTTGTGGAAGGAACAGACACAATTGTTGAATTATTCTGCGGGCAAAGCCGAATTTTCTTTTTTGCCCAAAATTGTTGCCGGATTATTTGAATACCGGTTTGAAGTCTGGCTTGATGATCAGTTAATGGCCAGCGAGGACAGCATTGCCTGTGGGGACGTTTTTTTAATTAACGGCCAGTCCAATTCGCATCCCAATGCCAGCAGCTATAATTTTAAAAGCGAATTCTGTCGCAGCTTTGGTAAACACACGAATTACGATGCCTATGACCCTGCGGACACCACCTGGGGGCTTTCCACGCCAGAGGGCTGGTGCAATGACTGTAATTATGCGGTGGGAACCTGGGGTCTGCGTCTGCAACAATTGATATTGGAAAAATATCAGATGCCTACCTGTTTTATTAACGGTGGCAGTGGAGGATCATCTATTTCTTACAATCTGCCGGATTCAAACGATCACATGAATTTAAGCACTACTTATGGACGCCTTTTGTACCGGGCTACAAAGGCCCACGTCCAAAATCAGGTAAAGGCCATCTTCTGGCATCAGGGTGAATCGGATTCCAACACACCGGATGCCGATTATTACGCTGCTCGGTTCGATACTTTGTACAGGGCCTGGCAGCAGGATTACCAGCCGCTGGAAAAAGTTTATGTGTTTCAACTACATCCAGGCACCTGTGGAGGTGATCGCCAATCGGATGTAAGGGAAGTTCAGCGAAAATTCAAAAAAACGTATGCCAATGTTCATGTAATGGCTACCTGCGGTTTAGTCGGTCATGATGGTTGCCATTACAATGACGATGGTTATCTGCAAATGGCCGAATGGGTCTTTCGATTGGTGGCCCGTGATTTTTATGGCTCGTCCGATACCTTAAACATTGAAGCGCCGGACATAGAAGAGGTTTATTATCAGAATGCCAACCAAACGGCCATTGCCATAGACTATGACCAACCGGTCATCTGGCCGGAAGATACGTTAAATCACTCCATGAAGGATTACTTTTATCTGGACGACAATTTTGGCCAGGTTAAAAAAGGTTACACCATTAACGGAGGATATACAGTAATTTTGGAACTTACGACTTCGGTCAACGCCCAATTGCTGACCTATTTGCCAAATGCAACTTACAATCGCCTGCCTTCCAAAGCATACGAAGGCCCCTGGATCAGAAATTTAAGGAATGTAGGGGCTTTGTCTTTCTACCATGTTCCTATCGAATCCGGTCCTTCTTCCGTTCATGATTTTAACACCATACCACGCACGTTAAAACTCAGTACTTATCCAAATCCTTCCAATGCGGGTGTCAGGATTTTAATCGAAGTGCCGGAACGCATGCACCTGAAAATTACTGTTTTTGATGTAAAGGGCAGAGAAGTTTGTGTCCTGGAAAATAAATTGTTTGCTTCCGGGCAATACCAGTTTG
>CAYNLJ010000250.1:0-3752 GCA_964398005.1 uncultured Caldithrix sp.
CCTTGCCTCTTTAAAGATGCGGCGATGAGTGCTTTCCGGAAAAAGGCAAAAAGTACGGCATTAATCATAGTCGGTTCACTACCGGTTTCACTTAATTGATGCACAATGGTAATGCTTTGAGCCAGATTGCGCTGTGCTAAAGCTTTTTGCAAGGCGAATACATTTGCCTCCCGATAAACACCAGAAGTTTCCTGCAAATCATGAACACTAATCGGCCCATCATCTGTTTTAAAGCTGATGACTTTGTCGATTTCATTTTTGAGCATTAAAATATGTGCACCCACATTGGCCACTAAAAAATGAGCTGCTTCATCTTCAATTTCGTAACCCAGATGCTGGCAGTATTGCTTAACCCAGGATGGCAACTGACTTTCGTAAACAGGCTTACAATTTACTTCAGTGGCATATTCAGCCAGTTTTTTAAAGAATTTGTTTTTGGGCACTTCGTTAGCACACAAAACAAGTACAGAAAACTTTGGTGGTTTACTCAGGTATTTTTCAAAAGTGCCTTCATCTTCAATGCGCATTTTATTAAAATCCCGCACAATTACCAGTTTGCGATCGGCTAACATGGGATAGGAACTAAATTGCGATAACACATCCGATTGAGTGTTTTCGGTGCCATACAATGTAATTTCATTTAAATCACGACTACCTTTATCCGGAAATAATTTTTTACTTAAAGCATCAATTACCTGATCCTGAAAAAATTTTTCCGAACCGCTTAAAAGGTAAATCCCATCTATTTTATTCTCAGAGATTTCTTTTAACACCTGTGTGGGTGTCTTCATGATCAATTCCTAAAATTTTTTAGTTTTTGACAGCCAGCGGACAATGTGCTTTTGAAGCCAAAATCCTAAACCAAGAATGACTCCCCATTGTAAAAGGGTTGTACCTATACTGTAAGTACGAAAAGGATTCCACCATGTTTCAGGATTCCATTGTACCGATTGCCAGAACCACCAGCCCAGCATGATGAGCACCTGAACCGGCATCAGAAATTTAAATAAAATTTTTACCAGATTGCTATTAAATTTTAAATCTAAAAACGTTTGAAAAAATTCCTTAATCCCAATACGATTAACCAAGACAATAAAAAACAGACCACTAACCAGTAAGCCCAGTCCCCAAACCCAATCCTGATTGTCGAAAAAATTCAAAAACAGGGCAGAGGGTACCCCAAAAGCAAAAGTCAACAGGCCCACTAACAATACAGCTTTTTTTCTTGTTAATCCAAAATCAATCAAATTTCGGGTGGCTAATTCAATCATAGAAATTAGACTGGACAAAGCAGCAAAAAACAGGGACAAAAAGAAAATGCTGACAAAAAAGGAGCCGGCCGGCATTTTGGCAAATAACTGAGGTAGGGAAATAAAAGCCAATCCCTGATTCCCCGCACCTAAAATCTGATGCGCCTGTTCCATACTGGCTGAAAAAGCAAAAACCGTAGGAATAACTGCCAGACCAGCTAAAACAGAAGCCAAATTGTTGCCAATTCCGGTCAGAAAAGAATTACTGATTATTTTGTCATTGTCCTGAGCGTAAATAGCATAAGTCAACAGCAGTCCCCAACCGGCACCAGTTGACCAGGCAGATTGCGAAAGGGCATCGAGCCATAAACGATAATTCAAAAATTTTTGTGGTTCAATTCTGAAAAAATAATCAATCCCCGACTGGGCACCAGGCAAGGTTAATGCCCGAAAGGCAGCCACAATTAATAAAACGAATAGGGAGGGTACAATGATTTTGGAAAATCGTTCTACACCTTTAACAACCCCCCGGTAGATAATAAAAGTTCCAATGGCAACGGAAACCAAATGGTAACCAACGGCTTCCAGGTTCAAATGAGTAAACGATTGCCACATTTGTTGATGATCAATTTCAAAAATTTTACCCTGCAGAGAAAGGATAAAATATTTTAAGCTCCAGCCACAAACCACAGAGTAGTAAAATAGAATCGCAGTCGTACAAATTCCTACAAACCAGCCCATCCAGGTAAAACGCGGATTAATTTTGCTGAATGCTCCAATAGTTCCTCTTTTTGTTTTTTGCCCGATTCCAAATTCTACAATAAGCAGAGGGATGGACCATAAAAAGAGAAACAAAAACCAGGGAATTAAAAAAGTGCCGCCGTACTGCCCGGCTAAGCGGGGGAAGCGCCAAATATTACCGGCTCCAACGGCCATGCCAATAGTAGCTGCTAAAAGACCAAAACGTGATGTAAAAAGATCTTTTTGCTTATCCACTTTTTAGAATCCTACAAAATAAATAAGCCCCAAAATGGAAATTGTTAAACAATAATAACCGAACCACTGGATTTTACCTTTTTTAACGAAATCCAATAACCACCAGATGGCAAGGCAACCAAAGGCAAAAGAGAAAAGTGTGCCAAAGATGATGTTCATAAGTTCTGATGAAGTTAAACTACTTCCCAGCAAATCCCTGGCCTTTAGAACAACCGCGCCGGCCACGGCCGGGATGGACATAATAAATGAGAAACGGGCAACCTTTTCCTGATTACCGCCACTTAAAATACCGGCAAAGATGGTACTGCCACTGCGAGAAATTCCCGGTAAAATGGCAAATGCCTGGGCTATTCCCATTATGAATGACATAGGCCCGGTAATGTCTTTGTCTTTATTTTTAATGTGAGGAATCGATGACATCATTAACCCGGTAATAAACAGGAAGATTAACGCAGGAAGAACATTACTGAACACCTGTTCAATCTGATCTTCAAATAAAAGCCCTACCACAGCAGCCGGAATGGATGCTAATATGACATAAAGATCCCATCGCCAGTAGTAGCGATTTGTTTCCGTTGCATTGCCTTTTAAGAGGGCAAAGGGACTGATGATCATTTGGACCAGTTCTTTGCGAAAAAGAACAAAAATAGACATCAGGGTACCAAAATGCATAAACACATCGAACATCAAACCGGCATCACGAAACTGTAAAATATGAGAAAATATGACCAGATGTCCGGAACTGGAAACCGGTAAAAATTCAGTTAAGCCCTGGATGCTTCCTAATAAGATAGCTTTGAGTAAACTTTCCATGTATGCTCCTAAAAACGATATTTCTCTATTTTTAATATTTTTTACATTAAAACAATAATAAACAATTTATCCATTTTGTAAATTCGTGTCCAACTTAAATAGGCAGTAAATTAAATTTTAAATCCTGACCATAATGCACTAAATTTCAGGCCATAATTGTTTTCAGTCTCAATGGAGAACAATAACGACTACCAATGTTGATCAATTTAAAACTATAGAATAAGGCAAAATGAATTCACGAAATATATCTTTTAGAATTCCACAAACAATCTGGCGTATTGTAAAAATAGATGCCCGGGGGAAATTCTGGACAAACGAAAGCAAAAGGCCTGTAGATGTAAAAGAGGTTCCGCAAATCAGATCCTGGAAAAAATTAGAAAAGGAATTGTCAGAATTGCCACCGGCCTATGTGGACATTCTTTACATTGAAAAAGGATTTTCAGAAGCTCTTCCCGAAACGGCCTTGATAAAAATAATGAATTCAGATGCCATGATTTTAATTTACAGAGAGCAAAAGGAGCCATATCAGAATTTATTAGTAAAAATTGGTTACCAGATCGACCTCAGCTTACCTTCCTTACCTGACTTTTTAGTCTTCCGAAAAAACATCATCCCCTGTTGCGGCTCATGATTTTTTCTTAAAAAACGATTATCGGGAATAGTGCTATTCTTTGGCCGCGTTTAACATTATGA
>CAYNLJ010000251.1:0-3752 GCA_964398005.1 uncultured Caldithrix sp.
ACTTTCGGAATTCGAGTAGAACCACCCACCAGAATCACTTCGTCAATGTCTTTAGGTGTCAAACCGGCGTCTTTTAAAGCCTGTTCACAAGGTGGAATGGTTTTTTGCAACAAGTCGTCAATCAATTGTTCAAATTTGGCACGGGTCAGGGTCATGGTCAAATGCTTTGGCCCGGATTCCGTAGCCGTAATGAACGGTAAGTTGATTTCGGTTTGCATGGTGGAGGACAATTCAATCTTAGCTTTTTCTGCCGCTTCTTTTAAGCGCTGTAAAGCCATCGGATCTTTGCGTAAATCGACACCTTCCTGTTTCTGGAATTCATCGGCCAACCATTCAATCACACGTTGATCAAAATCGTCACCACCTAAATGGGTATCACCGTTAGTCGATTTAACTTCAAAGACACCATCGCCAATTTCCAGGATGGAAATGTCAAAGGTACCACCACCAAGGTCAAAAACGGCAATTTTTTCATCTTTTTTCTTGTCCAAACCGTAAGCCAGAGCTGCTGCCGTAGGCTCATTAATAATACGTTTCACTTCCAGACCAGCAATGCGGCCGGCATCTTTGGTTGCCTGACGTTGTGCATCGTTAAAATAAGCCGGTACCGTAATGACTGCCTCAGTTACTTTTTCACCCAAATATTCTTCAGCGGTCTGTTTCATTTTTTGTAAAACCATAGCGGAAATTTCAGGTGGCGTGTATTTTTTGCCCATGACGTCAACCACAACCACATTATTATTACCCCGCTCAACTTTATAGGGGACTTCTTTAATTTCATTCTGAACTTCATCATAAAAACGCCCCATAAAGCGTTTTATGGAAAAAATTGTATTTTCGGGATTGGTCACTGCCTGACGTTTGGCAGGTGCTCCAACCAAACGTTCACCTTTTTTTGTAAAAGCCACTACAGAAGGCGTAGTGCGTGCACCTTCGGAGTTGGGAATTACGACAGGTTCACCACCTTCCATTACAGCCACTACCGAGTTCGTAGTTCCTAAATCAATACCAATAATTTTGCCCATTTCTATTCCTCCTTTCTGGAATTATTTTCAATTTCTGTTTTTTGCCTTAATTTAATGCAAATGGCATGCCAAAACATTTCTTTTAAATTTAATTTATTATTTTTTAAAGAATTAGCGTTTTTTTGCTTTATACAAACTGATTTTCAAAGCTGCCAATCTGACAGGGAGGCAGAAAGATCAACAGAAAAAAGTAAAAATTGGCGGGGCCTGTCAGCAAAGGTTGTTGGGCGTTTTAACGAATTGTACAATGGTTTTGGCAAGCAGTGTTAGTCTCGTCTTAAAACCTTAGCCGGAAGCTGGAGAAATCTATTTTAGATTTTGAAGAGCAAAAACAGTAAGGGCAAGATATATCTTGCCCTTACTTTAGAGTGTTTTATTTATTTTTTGTTAGGGATTTCCATGAAAACCAAACGATCAAATTTTTCACGATTTTGTAAGGAACGTAGTTTTAATTTAATAATGTCCCCTGGTTTGTATTTTTCAATCTTGTCATAAAAATCTTCAACCGATTTTACTTTTTTGCCATCCATTTCAATAATCACCTCTCCCGGGACTATTCGGGCCTGGGAAGCGGCGCTGAATTGTTCAACATTGGTAACCAGAGCGCCACCGTTAACATCAAACTTGTCTTTTTCCTGATCGGTTAAGTCTTTTAATTTCATGCCCAGGTTTGGCAATTTTTTCTCTTTTTCTTTGCTTTGTTTAGCTACCTCAATGCCTTCTTCATTGTTACGACCTTTTAATTTGGCCTTAATGGTTAATTCCTTCCCATCACGCCAGACCTTCAGTGTTACGACGTCACCGGGATTCTTGATGCCAATTTTAGCCTGTAATTCATTGGTATGGTTTACTTCTTTTCCGTCAACCGAAAGGATAATATCGCCTTCTTTAATACCAGCCTCATCTGCAGCACTGCCGTCAATTACACTGGTTACGAATACGCCTCTCGGATGATCTAACTTAACACCTTTGGCAATAACCGGCGTAACGTCATTGATGTAAACTCCAAGGTAGCCTCTCTTAACTTCGCCGTATTTGATGATGTCATCAACAACGGCTTTGGCAATATTGATGGGCACGGCAAAACCATAGCCCATGTAGTAACGAGTCGTTGTGGCAATTGCCGTATTGACACCAATCACCTCTCCGCGCAAATTAACCAACGCACCACCACTATTACCCGGGTTAATAGCTGCATCTGTTTGGATAAAATTTTCAATGCTTGTTACGTTATTTCTACCTCTAAGTACATCAATCGTTCGGTGTAAAGCACTCACAATACCTGCTGTTACGGTGGAAGTTAGATTTAACGGATTACCAATGGCCAGAACCCATTCTCCAATTTTAAGCTTGTCCGAATTTCCAAGAACAGCAACCGGCAAATCTTTGGCTTCAATTTTAATTAAGGCAATGTCGGTTGAAGGATCGGTGCCAACCACTTTAGCTTCATATTCAGAATTATCGATCAGCTTTACACGCAATTCGTCCACATCTTCCACCACATGATTGTTGGTCAAAATGTAACCATCTTCGCTGATGATGATTCCCGAACCAAGCCCCTGCTGCTTCATTTCCGGTTGAGGTAACTGATCTTCAGGAATATTACCAAAATCCCGGAAAAAGAAGAAAAAAGGATTTTCTTTTAATTTCACGGTTTTGGTTGTGTAAATCGAAACAATGGAGGGACGCACTTTTTCTACCACATCGGTAAACATGGAATTGGGATTAAAGTTACCAGCGTTTAAAACCGGCTCCGATGATGTTCCGGTTGCTTCGGTGTAAACCTTTTCTGTAGTTCCTGCCACCGATTTGGAATCCAGGTTAAAACTGGTAGTCAAAACCACTCCAATCACAATACCGATGACAATCAATCCAATCACCATCGCCAGCGAATTTCTCACTCTACTCATATCAACCTCCTTTCAGTTAGTCACGACTGTTGGCTAAAATAATCAGGCGGATTAACTCTAATAAAGCCATTGCTGCTGCAGCAACATAGGTCAAAGCCGCTGCTGTTAACACTTTTCGGGCAGCCGTTGTTTCCGTTTCCATCAGTAATCCGGAGCTTTTTAATTGGTCCAAAGCACGCCAGCTGGCATTGAATTCAACCGGCAAGGTTACCATATGAAAAAGAACAACGGCTGCAAAAAAGATGATACCTAATTGCATCAAAATACCGCCATTGAACAAAAAGCCAATAAAGAACAGCGGAAAAGCAGCGTAAGATGCAAAATTGGTAACCGGTAAAATCGCATGACGTAATCTAAGCGGTGCGTAACCATGAGCATGCTGAATAGCATGGCCTACTTCGTGAGCAGCTACGGCAATGGCCGCTAATGAGTTGCTGGCATAATTGTGTTCCGAAAGACGGACTTTTTTTACTCGTGGATCATAGTGATCGCTTAATTCACCAGGCACTGGTTCCACTTCCACATCGTAAATTCCGTTTTTTTGTAAAATGTACTTGGCCACATCGGCGCCACGCATGCCATTGGCCGCAGCAATTTTTTTAAATTTGTTGTAAGTGGTTTTTACTTTTATTTGAGCCCAAACGGCTAAAATGAAAGCCGGTATCAACAAAATCATCGTTGGATCGAAAAAGAAAAATGGCATAGGCCTTTCTCCTTATTTTATTTTTTCTGCTATTACGTTTAAAATTTAGAAAAGTTCAAATGTCCGTTTTAAAGACTTCAAAAATTGTACCAATCGGAATTTTTGGGTCAAAAA
>CAYNLJ010000252.1:0-3749 GCA_964398005.1 uncultured Caldithrix sp.
TTCATTAATGTCTATTTTAATAACAAGCAAGACAAAAGGTGATAACCAATATTTTTTATTTCTTTTTAATAAAATTGAGATTATATTCCGGCATTCAATTTAATGTGAGGACAATATGATAAAAAAAAGGACACTTTTTGTTATTCTGGCCCTTGCCTCCATGGTCAAGGCGCAGGCCATCGATACGACTCAGGTAAAACAACTCCATGCATTGGAATCGCAGATTGATTCTCTGCGCCGTGTGATTAAGATTCTGGATAAAGAACTACAAAATGTTAAGCAAAATCTGGTAGAGGGCAAGAGTGATATTGACGAACTGCTCGCATTGTTGAACAATGAAGATGAGGAAGCCGTTGAATCCGAAACGCGTTCACGCTATCGCCGGGTTGATGCGCTGCTGAAGGCTATTACACAGCGCCCCGGAGTACTTCAGTTAAACGGTGGAACGACCACCATCATTCAAAGCGGGTTTGAAGCGAAAGACAATCACACAACGGTCACAGGTTCCATGGATATTTTTGCCCATACTGCTTTTGGCCCGAACACGTTGTTGTTCTTTGATCTGGAAGCTATTGGCGGTAATGGTCCGGATGTCTTTTTCCCCAATTTATTTGGTTTGAATGGTGATGCAGGTAGCACTCAGGATGAAGATGGCGTTGACCGCTTAACGGTTCTGGAAGCCTGGGCCGAATTTACCATATTAAACCAAATGTTCACCATTACCACCGGAAAAATCGATTTAACCAATTATTTCGACAACAACTCCCTGGCCAATGATGAAACCATGCAGTTTATCAGCAATGCCTTTGTCAATAGCGCGGCTTTTGCCGTACCCGCCAACGCTCCCGGTATCAGAATCCGGACGAACCTTTTGCAAAACTACTTTAACCTGCAGTTTGGCTTTAGCAATGTCCGCAATGTCGGAGATAATGCATTTGAGAATGTTTACAAAATTGCCAGTATAGCTTTTATGGTACCATTGTGGTCGGAACATGAATCAAATATCAGAATTTATGGTTATCAGCATCCCCTGGCCAATAATGCGCTGGGCTGGGGAATCAGTTATGACTCTGAGCTGCTGGAAGCGATTAGCATCTTTGCCCGCTACGGACAAAATGAAAAAAGCCTTGCTGATTTCTGGGGTGTTCGTTCGGCCTGGAGTTTTGGCGCACGCTATAAAAGGAAAATTTTAGGTAAAAATCTTGTTTTTGGCATCGCTTTTGGGAATTCAAAGCCAGCCGCCGAAAATCTGAAAACGGAAAAACTTATGGAATTGTTTGCCCGCCAACAGTTGAACAAATGGACCTACCTTTCACCGCATTTCCAACTGGTCTGGAATGCCGCCGGGACTTCAAAAACGGTTGCTGTTTTCGGCATGAGAACACAGTTCAATTTTTAAAGAGTCAGTCGATTTTGTGTGTAAAAATTTTGTATTGAATGGAAAATCATCGCATACAATTTCAAATTAATTAGTTTGAAGTTTAAAGGACACAGTTAGATATTCATTTTAGTGATTAAGTAAACTTCTAATTTAACTGAATACATCAGAAACCGAAAATTAAGTGTTGAATTCCATTCAACACTTAAAACTTAAAATTTCAGTTATTATCTTTTAACCCTAAGCTGCTGCTTTATTTATCAGTCTCCTCCAGCAACTCCTCCAGTACTTCAAAGGCGTAACGTAAATGAGGAATGACAATGGATCCGCCAATAATCAGGGCGATATTCATGGCTTCGTACAATTCCTGCTTACTGACACCTTCCGAAACACAGCGATCCAGATGGTAGAAGATACAGTCATTGCAGCGCAACACCATGCTGCCCACCAGGCCCATCAGTTCCTTGTACTTTACCGGAATGGATCCATCAAGGTAAGCCTTGTTGTCTAAAGAAAAAAATTTCTTAAAATCATTAAATCCGCTGTTTAAGATTTTTTCGTTCATGTCCAGACGGTACTTGCGTGTTTTGGCAATATTACTGGCTTTCATTTAATCCTCCGAGTTAAGTTCCTTTTAATGTTAAAAAATTCTTACTAAAACACCTGCTAAGCTGTTAAATATTTTAAAACTTTTTACTTTCACTGTGCTAAAACACAGGGTTATTTAAAATTTTATGACTCTTTTCAAAACAATTGAACAGCTCCTACTTTTAAATCGGGCTAAAAACCCCATTCCCTGTTTTCAGATACTTTTAACCCCATCAAGTTTCTTTTTCCAAATTCCCATGGCAAATAACAGGGCATTTAAAAAACCTTTCAATCCGGTAGTCAAGGCAATGGCCCACCAGATGCCGCTGGTTCCCCAATTCAGGGTAACTGCCAGTAAATAGGCCAGAGGAATACGGGCTGCGGTGATGGGCACGCTGACCAGCATAACCGGCAACGTGTAACCCGCTCCACTAAAGGCACCCTCCATGATGACTTCCAGGCCAAGAAAAATTTCAAACAAGGCAATGATGCGTAAATATTCCGTTCCGATTTGCTGTACACGGGCATCCTGGGTAAACACACGCATTAAAACGTCCGGAAAAAAGTAATAAACAGCCGAAACCGCCAACAGAAGCAAGACGCCATAGCCGTTGACCAACCAGGCCGCCCGGGCCGCCTGTTTAAGGCGTTTGGCGCCAACATTTTGCCCAACCAGGGTTGATGCCGCGACGGAAAAGCCCACACAGGCAAACCAGGCAATGCCTTCAATGCGATGTCCAATACCAATAGCAGCGATGGCCGACATGCCAAATCGGGCAATGATGCGTGTTAATATCACATAGATGATGCTAAAGAAAAATCCGCCAAAGGCCACCGGTGCTCCGATGGCAATTAATCGTTTCATTACCTGCCGCTCGATTACCAGCAAACCTTCTTTGGAAGGCAAATAACCTCGCCGTTTTAATAGCCACCCTAATCCCAAAACAGAAACACCCTCACTGATGATGGTTGCCAGGGCGGCACCGCCAATACCCATTTCAGGGAAAATCCACCAGCCGAAAATAAAGAATGGATCAGCCACCGCATTTAAGGCCAGTCCAACAGCCAGCACAATCATTGGTGTACGTGTATCTCCCAATCCGCGAAAAACTGCTTCAAAGGCTGTAAACCAGAAGATGAACACCATGCCGCTTAAAATCACAGTCATGTACTGACGAGCCAGTTGAGTTACCTGAGAATCAAACCCCATTAAATGATAAAGCGAATCCTGTCCCCAATAAACCAGCCCGCCAACCAGAAAGACAGTCAACGTGTTTAAAATCAATCCCTGACCGGCGGCAAAACGACCCTGTTCCGGCTGTTGGGCACCAATATTTTGAGCCACCAGGGTAGCCATGCCATTAACGCTTAAAGCAGTTAATGAAAAGATCGCCCACAAAATGAAGGCGCAGCCTCCAATGGCAGCCAGCGCTTCCGCACCCAGTTTACCCACCCAGTAAGCATCAATCAGCTGGAACAGTGTTTCTAAAATGGATGAAATCATCCCTGGCAATGACAAACGAAAAATCGTGCCATGAATATTACGGTAAATGATGGGTTGAAAATCGTTTTGCATGGTTACCCGTCTTTTGTTAATTAGCCCAAATTTAACAAAAAATGCTAATTTAGTCACGAAAACAGATCATTGATGGCGTACTCTGAAAAATAACTTCTACAGACTTGACACAAAGTTACGATTCAAATAAAAGAATCTTTACAAACCACCATATTTTAGGAGGGTGAAAGTTTGAGAGTAAAAAGAAAGGGCGAGGCAGTCCTCACC
>CAYNLJ010000253.1:0-3745 GCA_964398005.1 uncultured Caldithrix sp.
TCAACTCACCCCCCATGATTAAACTTAACTTATTTGTAATCAGTACATTACCCCCCTCTCTTCGGCGAAGAGAGGGGGCTGGGGGGTGAGTTTTTAACTTTGAAAAATAATTTTTCCATATTCTCATTTATTCTTTTTCCTGAACACAACTTTCAGTGGAACGCCCTTAAAACCAAATTGTTCGCGTAACTTGTTCTCCAGAAATCGTTTATAGCTGTCCATGATTAAATCCGGGTGGTTGGAGAAGAACACGATCAGCGGCGGATTGGCACGCGCCTGGGTTACGTAGTTGATTTTAATCTCCTTGCCGCGCACAGCCGGCGGCAAATTGGTCTGCACCAGCGGCAGGAAAAAGTCGTTTAATTCGGAAGTGGGAATACGTTTAATCCGTTCCTGGTACACTTCGGTAGCCAGGTCCAGCGTTTTGTACAGGCGTTGTTTTTCCAGCACCGAAACATAGATCTGCGGAATGTAGCGCAAATAACCCAGTTTGTTACTGATCTCTTCAGTGTAATGTTCAATGGTCTTGTGGTCTTTGGGGATTAAATCCCACTTGTTCAGCACCAGTACGATTCCTTTTTGCTGACGCGCGGCTTCGTTCAGCACGGTAATGTCCTGGTGTGTCAAACCTTCCGAGACGTCGATCATGTACAGCACTACATCGGCCCGTTGCATGCTTTTGTAGGTTCGCACATTGCTGTAAAAAAGGACATTCTCTTTAATACGTTTGCGCTTCTTTAAACCCGCTGTGTCAATGATCAAGTACTTTCGCTTCTGATAATTGAGAACCGAATCGATCGGATCGCGTGTCGTGCCCGGAATGTCGGTCACGATGGCTCGCGGTTGATTGAGTAAGGTGTTGATAAAGGAAGATTTACCCACGTTCTCGCGTCCGATGATGGCTAATTTAATGTAGTCTTCTTCTTCGTATTTTGCCGGCACGGCTTTAATGTGTTCAATGACCAGATCAAGCAGGTCGCCGCTGCGTTTACCGGTAATGGCCGAAACCGGAATCGGTTCGCCAAGACCTAAGTTGTAAAACTGACCGATTTCGTACTCCCATTCCACTGAATCCACTTTATTGACGATCAGTAAGGTCTTTTTATTGCTCTGCAGTAGAATATTAGCCAGGTCCAGATCAATATCGGTCACACCGGTTTTGGCATCGACCACAAACAGAATCAGATCGGCCTCGTCCACGGCGATCTCCACCTGTTCACGCACAGCCAGATCAATGTGCTCATGCGTTTTGGGTAAATAACCGCCGGTGTCAATCAGGCCGATTTCCTGACCATTCCAGATCAGTGTGTCGTAATTGCGATCGCGTGTTACGCCCGGCTGATCATCCACAATGGCTTTACGCCGGCCGATTAAGCGGTTAAATAACGTCGATTTTCCAACATTGGGTCTTCCTACAATGGCTACTAAAGGTGTTCCCATTTAAGCTCCCTTTACCAATGCTTCGCTGGCAAAATAATCCAAAACATCCATCATCTCTTCAATGTCTTCCTTGTACACATGGCACTTGACGCCTAATTTTTCTTCAAGATCATCCACAGTCCAGTCATCCAAAAACACTCCGTCTTCGTTTAAGACGCGTGGTGGCAGAAAAAGACCGTCGCCCAGCGGACGATCTTTGACCTGTTGGTAGATGTCTTCGGCCACCAGCAGACCGGAAACTTCAATGGTAGGCCCGTAAAAACGATTTACCAAAGGAATGAGCTGGATCTCAAGATTTTCAATCTGGTTTAATGGCTTAACGATATGATCCAGCAGATTCTGGTAAGCCAGGGTGCCGGTCACCCAGGTTAGTTTTAAAGGCTGTTTCAACTTTTTCGGAAAATGTTTTTGAACGGACCTGAAACGATCGATCATGTCTCTGAATTCACCCACACCATTTTCAATCTGGTAGAACTCATCGTAATAATCCGCCTCCGGAATGGGCCTGCCGGATTTAATGAAGAATTCATCGGACAGGTAAACAAAATTAACACCTAATGCCTGACGAAGCTTTTGCCGCACCCGATCGACGTGTTCGATTTCCTGCTGCAGTTCCTCTTGTGTGTGAATGCGCAAGGGTACCAGATGGTCACGATGGCGTGTTAAACCAACAGGAACCACAGCTACTGATTTGACGCCCGGGTAAAAGACCTTCAGATCTTCTACCGTGCGGTCAAAAATAGTACCATCATTCACTTCAGGAACCAACACAATTTGAGCGTGCAGTTCAATCCCGTTACGCGTCAGGTAATCGATCTTTTCCAGTAAATGATCTTCACGTTTGATGCCCAGTAAAAATTTACGCACCTCCGGTTCTGTGGCGTGAACCGAAATGTACAGCGGACTGAGCCGTTGTTCGACAATACGTTCCAAATCGCGTTGTTTTAAGGTGGTCATGGTTACGTAATGACCGTACAAAAAAGAGTAGCGGTAATCTTCGTCCTTAAAATAGAGGGCTTTGCGCATGCCCTTGGGATTCTGGTAAACAAAACAAAAAACACAGTTGTTTCCGCAGGACATCAGCTTCATGTCTTCCAATTCCAGACCCAGGTCTTCGTCAGCATTTTTTTCGATTTCGTAAACAATGGCTTCGTTCGTTTTCTGAATCATCACTTCCAGTTCTTCTTCGGCCTGGTAAAAACGGTAGTCCAGCCGGTCGTTGATTTCATGACCGTTGATGGTAACAATCTGATCACCTTTTTCAATGCCAAGCTCTTCTGCGATGCTGCCCGGCAAAATATCTATGATTTTAACCAAATTTTCTCCCTGTTAATTTTTGAATTCAATGAATTTACAGACTCAGGCCTGTAAAAGCAACAAACTATGTAAATCCAAAATCTGAAAACACAAATCAGCCCCCCTTTATTTCCCCCGCTTGCGGGAGGATGAAAAGGGGGGACTCCAGATTCGTCCGAAGATAAATTTTTGCTTAAATCAATACTTCACCGACCATGCCACCAGGCCGGAAGTAATCCGTCTCTCAAAAACAATTAACTGAACACTTAGCTGTAGTAAATTTTTCAGTAAAACTGCAATGGCTACAATCATCAATGCGTGCTTCTTTCAAAATGGCAACCTTAACAATAAGAATTCCCGGTTTAAAAACTACTAGTATTTTAATCAGTGCAAGAGTCTATTTATTCACGTAACTAAAGATGATAAGTTTTTAATGAAAACCAGATTTTGTTTGCGTCAGACAGGTTTGGTAAGTAATTTGTTGGTGACTGGAACACAAGGTTTAGTGTATTTATGGTAAGAAATACTCATAATGAATGAAAATTAGACAGTAGGCTACTCATGAGTAGTTCCTGTTTTTTTACTTAAGCGGTGATTCGTTTAATGTTGGTAGGTCAATTAAAATGTTTGAGCAAACAAGCTAATAAATTAATGAGGTTGCGATGAAAACTGCGAAAGAAGAAGTCAAAACCCTCTTGGAAAAACTTCCAGAGGATTGTACCATCGAAGATATTCAGTATCATCTTTATGTTCTGGAAAAAATTCAAAAAGGGATCGACAGGGCAGAGCGAGAAGGAACCATTTCTCATGAAGAGGCAAGAAAGAGATTAAACAAATGGCTCTCAGAATAGTTTGGTCACCTGAGGCAATAGAAGATATTAAATCAATTGCAGAGTACATAGAAAGAGACTCGTCATTCTACGCAAAAGCAGTTGTTGAAAAAATTTTCAAATCTATGGAGGATTTAAAAGAATTTCCTAAAATGGGAAGGATAGTGCCAGAATTAGAG
>CAYNLJ010000254.1:0-3734 GCA_964398005.1 uncultured Caldithrix sp.
ATGTCGGTTGCCGATACCATCACAAGTTTTACCGTAAACCTGAAAGCTGTTGAAACATACGCCGTTGTTGCAAATGGTGTGCTTGATCCATCTGGATTTGCACCGAATCCTGATCAGCAATCAACCGCATTTAACCTGTTTGCCCGGTCTATGAGCCGCGAAATGGCCATGGATACAAGTATGGTTGAGTTTAGTATTTTCCACGGTGTTACCGACGCTCCGGCTGTAGATGTTAAAGCGCGCCGGGTAGCCGAACTGGTAAACGGTTTGATGTATGGTCAGTTCAGTGATTACATTGCCGTGCCGGCAGATGGTTATGTGCTTGACCTCAGCCCAAAAGGTCAGGAAGGAACCATTGTAGCAACATTTGATGGCAATATTACCGACCTTAAAGGCAAAGCGGCCATTGTTTTTGCCTCCGGATTTCTAAGGCCGGCAGCCAACCAAAATGGTCCTTCCTTTGAACTGTATGCTGCCTTGCCCGATGGCCAGGTGATCAACTTTGCTACCATCACAACGGCCAGAATTCAGATTATTCACAATGCTGCTGACCCGGCCGCAAAAATGGTAGATATCTATATTAATGGTGATAAAGCCCTGGATGATTTCACCTTTCGTACGGCCACTCCGTTTATCGATATTCCGGGCAATCAGCCGATTACCATCGCAGTGGCTCCTGCGAGCAGTATGTCCGCAAACGAAGCCATAAAATCATTTAATGTTAATTTTATGGCTGCTGAAACCTACGTAGCTGTGGCCAATGGCCTGGTATCGCCGGCCCGTTTCCGGGCCAACCCGGACGGTCGTAAGACTGCTTTTAATCTGATTGTCAAAGATCAGATTCGTGAGCGCGGAAATACAGATGATCAGGTCGATTTCATTGTTTTACATGGCAGTACCGATGCCCCGGCTGTGGACATTATCGCTCGTAACGTAGCTACTCTGGTCGATAATGCCGCTTACGGTGACATCACCAATTACCTGTCGGTTCCCGCTGCTTCTTACACACTGGATATTACCCCCGCCGATGACAACAACACAATTGTTGCTTCGTTTGCAAGCGACCTGTCTGCGCTTGGTGGTGGTTCCGCGGTTGTATTTGCTTCCGGATTTTTAACCCCGGATGCAGAAAACCAAAACGGTGAAAGCTTTGGCGTATACGCTGCCTTACCCGATGGCCAGGTTGTGGCGTTCTCTTCAGTAACTTCTATAACCTCCGAACCGGAAATTGCTGTGTCGGATTTTGAATTGCTGCAAAATTATCCCAATCCGTTTAACCCGACAACAACTATTTCCTTTGCCTTACCGGTTTCACGGAAAGTTTCACTTAAGGTATTTAATGTTACCGGACAGCAGGTAGCGGAATTAATTGATGGGGTTCTGAACGCTGGACGTCATTCCATTAAGTTTGACGCTGTCAACCTTACTTCAGGCATCTATTTTTATGTACTGAAAGCCGGATCCTACTCAGAAGTTCGCCGAATGACGCTTCTAAAATAAAAAAAAGCGGCAACCCATTTGGGTACCGCTTTAAACTGCTAAGGCAGCCTGATATTATCAGGCTGCCTTTTTTTATACTTTGGAGAAGGGTAATCTTTATACCCTTTGGCACCGGGGCTGTAAAACGTATCAAAATCCGGTGGATTTAAATCCAGATCTCTCACCATGCGTTTATCGAGGTCAGGATTAACCAGGTAGGGACTCCCAAATGCCACCAGGTTACCCTGTCCTGATTCCAGTACCTGTTCAGCCCGTTATTTGTCAAAATAGCCGCTGGGGATAAAGGTGCCCTTAAAGGCCGTGCGCATGGCATCTTTGATTGATTGCGGAACTTCCGGCGCGCCCAGAGACGTATGGTCGACCACATGCAGATACACTAGCTTTAATTTACCCAGTTCCTGAGCCAGATAAATAAACTGCTTTTCCTTCTCGGGAAAATGCTCCATTCCATTAAACACACCATAAGGCGAGAGGCGGATCGCGGTGTGCTCCGGCCCGATGGCCTCGGCCACCTTAGCCGCCGTTTCCAGGGCAAAACAGGCTCGGTTTTGGAAGGAACCGCCGTAGTTGTCCTGCCGTTTATTGCTGACCGTGTTATTAAACTGGTCAATCAGGTAGCCGGTTACATAGACGTAACCGGCAGGCACTGCCATATCTGTTACCCAGTCCGTAGGCTTCCAGCCTTGGGTGAGGTCTTGACCGTTGAAAGAAACCACCCAGTCCAGTTCGACCTGTGCTTAAGCCATCGGTACCGCCAAGCAGCACACCATGAATCTAATAGAGAGAATTAGCCAGAGACTTTGGCTTATAAAGTTCTAACCATTCGTTTTTATGGGGTGTAAATACGGTGTATGGTGTAGCATCATTTTTTAATACTTCATTTTCCTATTTGGACTATCGTTGATTTTATTCATTATGATTACATTTATAGCACTTTGTCCGCAATTGCTTAAGTCCATGTTGGCAGATTTTATTTTTTAATAAATTGACAAATTTCATTAACAACCTGTTTACTCTCAGGAATGGGAAATAATGCCCAATCGTGCTGCATTTTGTGGTATTCCCTGAAAATAATACTTGGATTATTAGTATCAATCATAGACTTGAGTTTTATACAATCCGGATAAAACAGTTCTTCTGTACCGCAGAAGACTAATGTTTCATGTATTTCTTTAAAATCACCATGAATGGGGGATAATAAATACTGATTAGGATTATCTCCATTTGAGTATTTCGTCGCTGCATGCTTAAGCATTTTTACGGTCAGGATATAATCTAAGCTCTCCTGATTTTTAATATCAGGATTTGACATTGTTAAATCCAACCAGGGTGATAACAAAACAATTTTAACAGGAAGTTTTTTATGTTTTTCTTTAATCAATTTTTGAGTAAAAGCAAGGGCCAGTCCTCCGCCGGCAGAATCTCCCATTAATATAAAATTGTCGCCCGGATAATGGTTTGTCAGTTTTTCGTAAGCGCTGCTTATTGCCGTGAAGGTTTCTTGATAATTATGCTCAGGTGCCAAAGGATAATCAACAAGAGTCATCCGGCAAAAGCTATTGTTAACAATTTGTTCTGCCAGTCTCCAATGACCAGGTGTTGCTTCAAAAATATAGGCCCCTCCATGAAAGAAGATGATATGGTTTTTGGTTACTTTTTCTTTAACTTCAAATGTTGCTATTTCCGTATCGTTAAATTTCTCAAGATTGACCTGATATCGCCTTTTAATGCGTTGGGGAACAAATCCTTTCCTGGTTCTCGGTATTTCCTTAAACACCTTTTTCTCAACTCTTTTCTTAACGTTGAAAGTCTTCAGAATCCATACTAATATTTTTGATTGAATGCTTGTGTTCATTTTATTTCCTGAAGAATACGCAAGGCTTCATCTACATGCTTTTCGGCTTGTAATTGAGAATCGAACATAAAAACAACTTTTCCTTGTTTGTCTACGACATAAGTAACTCTGCCCTGAACCAGTCCTAAAAAACTTTTGGGAACGCCAAAGAGTTTTCTTACTTTATTATCGGTGTCGCTTAATAAAGTAAAATTTAAATTATGCTTTAGGGCAAAGTTTTTATGACTTTCAACAGAATCCCCGCTTATCCCGATAATCATGGCATTTTCTTTTTCAAAAACTTCGTAACTGTCGCGAAAGGTGCACGCTTCTTTAGTACATCCTGGCGTATCGTCTTTCGGATAAAAATAGATTACCAGATTCTTTTTGCCAATTACAT
>CAYNLJ010000255.1:0-3733 GCA_964398005.1 uncultured Caldithrix sp.
TGGAAATCAGTGGCTTTAATTTCCGGAAACCTCTGCACATCCTGCGAGAGACGAATTCAACGCTCCTTTAACTTCTCAACTGCCTCTTTCATCCGGTCGTAATGGGAACCCTGCCAGTAAACCTTGCCACATCGTTGGCAACGGTAAAACTGGTTAAACGTCTGTCGAACACGTGAAGGCAGCTGGTCTTCAATGGCCTGCTTTTGAACTTCTTCAATTAATCCGTTACAATCCAGGCAACGGGTCAGGGGCTGAATCTGCCTGAACAAATCAAAATAATTTAAAATTTCTTTTAATTGCTGCCCTGGATTGGTAGAACGTACCCAGTAGCCGTGTGTCACTGCCTTATTTTTCAACAGTCCGATGTCACGGGTCAATATGATGCGCTTTTGCTTCAAAGAAATATCAATAATTTGGGGATCACTGAAATTGTTCTGATAAAGACAATCAAAGCCCAGCATGCGCAACTTACGCGTCAATTTACCTAAGTTGCAATCTAAAATGAATTTTGGCTCTCGTAACGGTTTGGGACGCAGGCGGGTCACTTCACCAATATCCAGTAACTCAAACACCGGGTAAACGGCAACCCGATCGCCATCCTGCAAACGATAATTAAAATCCACCGATTTCTCATTTACCAGAATCAAATCTACTTCCGGATGTGGTACCCCCAGTGCTTCAATAGCATCCTTCACGGCAGGATTCCCCCAAAAACGATAAACAAAATCCTTTTGTCTTTTTTCCTTGGGCAAAAAATCGTTTAATTCTGCGTAAAAGCGGAATATCGCCTGTTTTTGTCTGGCCATTGCAACCTCCCCTCTAAAAATTAATAGCAATTTCGTAAAATAGAAAATTTACTTTTAGTTTATTTTGCCTTTTATTTTTTTTATATTAAGGTGTAAGTCCATTTTGAGGGAGCATTAAAATGCCTCGCTTCAGTGTGACCATCTTCATCATTCTTTTATTCTTTTTGAGTTCATGCCAATCACAGGACAAACCAGTAAAAACTGAACAAAAGACGGGAGGGCGAAAAACCATGAATCTGGTAAGTTCTGCCTTTACTGAGGGCGGAATGATTCCATCGCAATACACCTGCGATGGCAAAGATGTTTCGCCACCTTTAAGCTGGTCAGAAGTTCCGGAAGGCACCAGATCATTTGCTTTGATTTGTGACGATCCGGATGCCCCCATGGGCACCTGGGTTCACTGGGTCATTTACAACATTCCGGACACGACGCGCCAGCTGCCCGAGGCTGTTCCGACCACGGAACGTTTGCAGGATGGCAGCTTGCAGGGCAAAAATGATTTTAAACGATTCGGCTACGGTGGCCCCTGTCCACCGGGTGGTACGCACCGTTACTTTTTTAAACTTTACGCATTGGACACCAAACTCAATTTAAAATCAGGTGCCACCAAGACACAATTACTGGAAGCAATGAAAGGCCATATTCTGGCTGAAGCCCAACTGATGGGTAAATATGGCCGGTTGTAAAAAGGATCTTCACACCATCTTTCCGCTAGTGAATTTAACTTGCTTTAAATTTTATGGATGAAACGCCGCATTCATTGTGGTAATCTATTCTGTTTAGCACACCCCATTCCGTTAAATGGGATTTTCGATTAAATTAATTAAAATAAAAGGAAACGCGTGGATATTGGGCCGATAATAATTCGGAAATGTCAGAACTGTGGTGGTCTGATTGAACAGGAAACGATTCTTTCCGGCAATACTTTTGGAGCCCGATACTGGACCGATGGCAAAATGGAAGCCCCCATGCTGCCTGATTTACCTCAGTTTGTAAAATGTCCGCATTGTGGAACAAATCTCTGGATCGAAGAGCAAGAAAAGATTGCCGAGGTTTTGCCTTATTCTGTTCAGGAAGAGTTTCCGGAATCCAGACCATATAAAATTCCGGATTTGGAGGACTATTTTCAGGTAATTAAAAACCCGAAACTAACCTGTGCAAAAAAGCAGTACATTCGCATTCAAATCTGGTGGACAGGTAATGATTTGAGAAGAGAAAATGGAAATCGGAAAGTGCCTGAAATGTCAAGACAGGAAATCGACAATCTGCAGCATTTGTTTTTGCTGCTGGATCATTCCAATGAACAGCATCGACTTATGAAAGCAGAGATTTACCGGGAATTGGGACAATTTGAGGAAGCCCTGGAATTGTTGAACCTGCCATTTGGAAAGGATTTACAGTCAACCGCTTCGTTCATCAAAATGCTCGCTCAACAAGCACAGCGGACAGTCGTTGAAATCAAAAACAATCAGTAATTATTTAGGATGGATTACTTAATCTCCTTTTCGAAAGGGCTGTTATCACTCATCGTAGCCATGGTTGCTCTCTACTTCAGTTTTTACATTATTGATAACTGGAGCAGCGGCATTAAGGGCATCATTGCGGAGGTAGTATTTTTTGTATTATTGGTGGG
This sequence comes from uncultured Caldithrix sp., assembly GCA_964398005.1. Lineage (GTDB taxonomy): Bacteria > Calditrichota > Calditrichia > Calditrichales > Calditrichaceae > Caldithrix. Next base: position 2,440 of record CAYNLJ010000255.1, read on the forward strand.
CCTGCCCTTTTACATTGCTGAAAAACTGACATTTGGTAAATTAGGTGAAGCAGGTACCGTCATTTTGGGGCTTGTCATTTTACTGGCCTTTGGAGCATATTACAAAATCAATTCTGAAAAAAAGTTGACTCAGAAATATGAAAAGATCAGCGCACAGTTAGGGCTTGGTTATGCTCAGGAGGTTCAGTTACCCCAAGAGGTTGTGCAAAATCCTTTAATTAACAAAGGTTTTATGCCCAGGGCAAGCCATTGTTTAAAGGGAAGGTATGGAACAACCGACATCCTGGTATTTAATTATCACTTCGAAGAGGTGTCCGGCAATGAAGGCGATGAGTATTTACGCACCCCGATTGTGTTTTCTTTGTCTAAGGTCGAACTGCCGGATTTTTACCTGCGACCGCGCCCGATCGCCGAACGTATTTTTAAAAAAAGAGGTCTCCAATTTTTAGATGATCCGGATTTTTTTAAACGTTATTTCCTGAGCGGAGATGATGAACAGGCCGTTAGAGAATTATTCACCACAAGAATAAGAAAGCTGTTCAAAGAGATGAATCGTCATTGGGCCGTTTCTGCAAGTAAAGGTTATATGGTCATGTACGCTGATGGGAAAATGGATGAAGAGATAAAAGTTGATTACGAAGCGATGCGTGTTTATCTTGATCAGGCCTATGTTCTGTTTAAGGAATTCACGAACAAAAAATGAAATTGTTCAAAAATCAGTAATAATGATCTTAATTCTATTGTCTTAAACAGGAGAAAACCATGCTCAAATATTTAGTTTTTCTGCTGCTTATTTTTTCTTGTACCAGAAACAGCGTACCGCTGATTCTTCCGGATGATCTAAATCAAATTACAATTTTTGATTATCAATATTCAGCCTTTAAGTATTTTTTTGTTGATTCTTTTTACATGGACTATTATGAAAAAGGTTTTTCCCAAAATCTTGAAGCATTTAATGTGTCTTCAGAACACGTTATTGAAAAGTTGGAAGTCTTTGTAGGTACGGAATACCTTGATGCTGATGAAATACCTGGAGTAGCTTCACTAAATCCATCTCAATTTGATAGTATTAACCAACAGCAGTTTGACCAACTTTCCACCATTAATGGGAAACTCGAAAAAAGAAATTTCAGACTATTGGTTGAAGGAAATGATTATTTTTTTACAGATTTAGGACGTATCCTTGGATTTTTCTATTTAAATGAACAGGTTGATTCTTTCAGAACCATCGCCATAGCATATCAAACCAGAAGCCAAAAAGTAGGTACTTTTGTTTCGGACTTTGCAAAAGATC
>CAYNLJ010000256.1:0-3725 GCA_964398005.1 uncultured Caldithrix sp.
CTTTTTCGAATCTCGCGCAGGTTGGCCATTCTTATTCCTCAACCTTAAAATTAGCAACAAACGTTTCCAAAACCTGATTCATCTTTTCGCGCCATTCATCCGTTAACACTTTCTTTTCAGCCACTTCCGTAAGCAGTTCAGGATGCTTCATTTCCAGATATTCGATGAACTCAGCTTCAAAGCGTTTCAGAACGCCTACCGGCAACTTATCCAGAAATCCATTGGTACCTGCGTAAATGATAGCAATCTGCTTTTCAAAAGAGATTGGCTTGTACTGATCCTGTTTTAAGATTTCGACCAGGCGTTCACCACGACGTAACTGTTGCTGTGTGGCTTCATCAAGATCCGAACCAAATTTTGCAAAAGCCTCCATTTCCCGATACTGAGCCAAATCCAGACGCAAACGACCGGCAACCTGTTTCATCGCTTTGATTTGTGCATTACCCCCTACACGGGAAACAGAAATACCAACATTAATTGCCGGACGCACACCAGAATAGAACAATCCGGATTCAAGAAAAATCTGACCGTCAGTAATCGAAATTACATTGGTCGGAATGTAAGCCGAAACATCGCCGGCCTGAGTTTCGATGATTGGCAAAGCAGTTAAGGAACCGCCTCCCTGTTCATCACTCATCTTGGCAGCACGTTCCAGCAAGCGTGAATGCAAATAAAAAACATCACCCGGGTAAGCTTCGCGGCCAGGAGGACGACGCAATAACAAAGAAACCTGACGATAAGCCCAGGCGTGCTTGGTAAGGTCGTCATAAACTACCAAAGCATGACGCCCGCTATCACGAAAATATTCGCCAATTGCTGCACCGGCATATGGTGCAATGTACTGCAATGGGGCAGGTTCACTGGCATTGGCAGAAACCACAATGGTATGCTCCATGGCGCCAAACTCTTCGAGCGTTTTAACCACCTTGGCAACAGTGGAAGCTTTCTGCCCAATGGCCACGTAAATACAGATGACGTCTTTTCCTTTTTGGTTGATAATAGTATCAACCGCAATGGCCGTTTTACCGGTTTGTCGGTCACCAATAATCAACTCACGTTGACCACGACCAATCGGAATCATTGAGTCGATAGCCTTTAAACCAGTGGCCAATGGTTCCTTTACCGGCTGACGGTAAATAACGCCCGGCGCCTTGCGTTCCAACTTCATCGAAGTAGTTGCTTCGATTTTACCTTTACCATCCAGTGGTAAGCCCAATGGATTTATTACGCGGCCTATCATTGCTTCTCCAACAGGCACTTCCATCACGCGGCCGGTGCGTTTTACCTGATCGCCTTCTTTGATCATGGTATCTTCACCAAACAGGATGGCGCCGACATTATCTTCTTCGAGGTTGAGTACCATGCCCATCACTTCGTGAGGGAATTCAATCAATTCGCCGGCCATAACATTCTTCAGGCCATAAATACGCGCAATTCCGTCACCTACCTGAAGGACGGTACCAACTTCATAAACGTCTGTTTCTTTTTGAAAATCTTGTAATTGTTTCTTTAAAATAGCAGATACTTCATCGGGTCTAACCGCATCACCCATTGTATTTCCTCACTTTTTAACGTTACCGAGCCATGAGTTTTTCACGCAATTTACTTAATTGTAAGCGAATACTGTTATCAATAACAACATCCTGGACGCGCACCACGAATCCACCTAAAATATCAGGCTGAATCCTGGTAAGCAGCTGAACATTTTTACCCAGCATTTTTTCCAGATGTTGCTTGATCTCAGCTACCTGCTTTTCTTCTAATTCTACAGCACTTATCAATTCGCCTTCAACAATATTCTTGTGTTCCAGCATCATAAGCCGAAAATTTTCCAGTATTGCAGGCAGAATACGCAGGCGTCTTTTTGATGCTAGCAACTGCAGAAAGTTAAAGGTTACATCACTTACCTTTTTACCGATCACTTCGGTAAGCATTTCGATTTTTTTATCCTCAGTTATTAGCGGACTGGCTAAATACTGAGCGACTTCCGTACTTTCTGCAAAAAGATTTTTCAAAAAAACGAAATCCTGCTCAATTTGATCTAGGATTTCCTTTTCCAGCGCTAATTCAAAAATTGCTTTGGTATATCTCTTGGCTACTCGGTTCAATGCTTTGTTTCCTTAACCTTTAATTTTTTGCTGATTTTGGTAAGCCTTTAATGTACTCATCAACAATGTTTTTCTGTTTGTCTTTATCCAGATTGTGCATGATGATCTTTTCAGCTGCAGTTACCGCTAAATCAGCAATTTCAGACTTTAAGGAAGTCAGTGCATTTTCTTTTTCCTGTTCAATCTCTTTTTTAGCCATTTCTACGATTTTTAGCGATTCCTCTTTAGCCTGAGACAGCATTTCCTGACGTTTCTGTTCTGCCAGTTCCCGACTCTCTTTCAAAAGCCGCTGAGCTTCACTTTCCGCTTCGGCCATCATCTGTCGATGCTGTTCCAGTAATTGCTGAGCTTCTTCCCGCTGCTTTTGAGCCTGTTCCAGATCCTCGCGAATGGCTTTTTCACGATTTTCAATGGTTGCCAAAATAGGCTTTAAAGCTACTTTGGACAACACAGCCAGAACAACGAGGAAGGTGATCCAGGTCCAGATCATCATCCCGGGATCTAAATCTAACATATTTCAATCCCCAATTATGGTTTAATACTTGCCAACAAAAAGCATACAACCACACCAAACAAAGCAATACCTTCAATCATAGCTGCAGCAATAATCATTGTAATACGAATGGCGCCACCGGCTTCCGGTTGACGAGCCGTTCCATCCATGGCTGCGGCAGCAATTTTGCCAATTCCAAAACCAGCACCAAAGGTAACCAATCCAGCACCCAAGCCAGCTGCTAAATACGCTAATGCATATGACCAAACACCCATTTGTAAAACCTCCTTAAATTATTGTTTCTTGTTTTCTATTTTAGTGTTCAGGATTTACACTCATTCCAATAAACAATGCCGAAAGCATCGTAAAAATATAGGCCTGAATCAAGGCCACCAATAACTCCAAAAAATAAACAAAAACGCCGAAGCCCACCGAAACCGGCGAGACCAGAAACGTTTTAAATAAAATAATCAATCCCAAAAAGGCAAACAACACAATGTGCCCGGCAATCATGTTGGCAAAAAGACGAATGGTAAGTGCCACATGCTTGGCGATGATGCCCATAATTTCTACCACAAACATGAGCGGCCACAAATAAAGTGGTACTCCATGGGGTACTAAATTTTTGTAATAACCAATTAGTCCCTGTTCTTTAATTCCAAAATATTGGGTTGAAAATAAAGTAACGATCGCCAGCGCAGCTGTCACATTCACATTCCCGGTAGCAGTACTAAATAATGGAATTAAACCCATCAAATTAGCTGTCAAAATAAAAAAGAAAAAGGTAACCAGCAATGGGGTAAAACGTTTACCTTGTTCTTCTCCCATATTGGCAATAGCAATTTCATCACGAATAAAAAGGACAATCCATTCCAGTAAAGCGCCAAAACCGATGGGCGCTAACCCCTTGCGCTTGTAAGCTAAAGTAAAAAGAGAAATAACGATTAAACCAGCAATCCAAAGCATGACCACATGGTTGGTAATCGATAAATTAATCTCCATGCCTAAAAAATGAATAGGATGGAAATGAGGCAGATGAATATGAATACCCGGTAAATGCCATTCAGGGCTATTTTGAATATGGTGTTGAATCCACTCACTTAAATTTTCACTCTTTTGCGCGA
>CAYNLJ010000257.1:0-3711 GCA_964398005.1 uncultured Caldithrix sp.
GATACCGGAGAGGTACTGGCCTGTTCACTTGTAATTGTGTCGGTTGGCGTGAAACCGAATGTGGAAATCGCGCAAAAGGCCGGCATTGCTCTGGGTGCCAGTGGTGCCATTCGTGTGGACGATCATCTGCGTACCAATGTAATGAACATCTATGCGGCTGGTGATTGTGCCGAAGTCAAAAACATTGTCACCAATAAATATGATTACATTCCTTTGGGTACAACAGCCAATAAACAGGGAAGAGTGGCCGGAGACAATGTTTCCGGTAAGCACAGCCGATTTGCGGGAGTGGTAGGTACGGCCGCTGTCCAGGTGTTTGACCTTGAAATCGGTCGTGCAGGGATTACCGAAAAAGAAGCGGTTCGTTTACGGTTGCCGGTAAAAAGTGTTACGATTACAGGGCGCTCCAGAGCCGGTTATTTTCCGGGTGGCAGTTCCGTTTTTCTGAAATTGATTTTTAATTTTTTAAACGGCCGTCTGTTGGGTGCACAGATGTTGGGTAAGGAAGGCGTGGCCAAAAGACTGGATGTTCTTTCCACTGCTTTGCAGCAGAAACTGACCGTTCAGCAAATCAGTGAACTGGATTTAAGTTACGCACCGCCCTTTGCGCCGGTCTGGGATCCCATATTAATTGCGGCCAATCAGGCCGTTAAACAGTGCACTCGCAAGTAATTAAGCACAATTTGTAAATTTACAAAATAAAACTTAACGCTATGGTTACGGATTTGTATTTCCCCAAATTGACATCGGCATTCAAATTTGCTACTAAAAATCTGAGATTTGCCCCGAGGAGAAAGCGCGCCTTATTTTCACCAAGTAAAGAAAAATTGACATTGTAATCCTGGATTCCGGCCGGAGTTTCTACAGAAAACAAGTATTCGACTTCCATTTTGGTGCTTTCAGCCATGATCCCGGCGTAGGGTGTAAAATTAAGAAAACGCCAGCCGAACTGTTTACTGGCCGTAATGCCAAAGGCGCCGGTGCTGGTCTTAAAATGGTTGCCAATTTTCAAACTTTGTCCGTAAGCGGCGATGGACAGGTTGAAGGGCAGAGGATTCTTTTTGAACCAGACAAAGGGATTATGCTGTAAACCAAATCCGCTATAGGTAAATTCTCCCAAATCAGAATTCATGTTTTTGGTAGGCAGAAAGCGAAAAGAAAATTGCGTACCGGCCAGCGTGCCGATGTTTATCTGAAAAGCGGCAAAGGGCATGTAGGCTATTTCGGCTAATTCTTTAAAGCCTCCGATGGGTAATTGTATTTGATTGGAAGGTAAGGTCACATCGCCGAAACTCGTTGAATAGGTACCGCCTGGGAAATCGATGGTCAGGTAATCGTCCTCCAGCCCAATGATGGTTGCCCCTTCAATTTTGACTTGCGAAGGGATGGTCGTTAGCAGGTTGATCAGTTCATTACGGATTTGTTCATTCTGCACATCCTGTAAAAGGAATTCTGCCTCTGATGTGTTAAAAATAAATTTGCCGTTAACTTCGAAATGTTTGGCAGACTCAGGAAAGAAGGAACCCATGCCTACCATACCAATTTCCAGATCAAAACCCAGCATCTTGGCAGCCGGCGAGCGGTGAAACCAGCCGCTGTTCATGCTGCTGCCAAAAGAGGAGACAATAGGAGAAACATACCTTCGGGCAGCATCTTCCGAAAGTTGGCCCAGGGTTTGGGTAAGGCTTTGACCGGTAACAATTAGAGGTAACAGGCTGAATAAAACAAGAAACTTTATTTTGCTGATCATTTTGATCCCTCTCGTTTTACAATTACTATTGTAAGATTCGGTTTAAACGAAAGCTTCTTTATTTTATTGAATAAAATGAGTAAAAGTTTGGCCTATTGGGAGTTAAGGCAGCAAAACATCAACCATGGCAGTACATCACTTTGGGGGCCACTGATCTGCAGCACAGATAATCACTGGTTTTTTTAAGAACACGAGGGCCTGGGAATTGACGGAAAATAAAACTTACCATTTTTAAATCAAATCAATCCTTGATCTTAAAAACTTTGTGTTTCCTTTTTTCTCATACACCCTTTAACACTTATTCTTTTGATTAGAAGTAAAACGGTTTCCATATCTAAATTAAGGCTTGACATGCAGAGGTGTGTGATCTAAGAAGGAAATATTCGAAATGAAACTGGGGTAAAAATATTTATGCTTTGAAAGGACTATGGGTAAAATTTCCTGCAACGCCCAGGGTCAATTGATTCGTCAAAGTTTGAATCTTCCGTTCAAGAAATCTTTCAAATTGAGTTTTCCAGGAAAAACGGTTCAGTAAGCGCGCTGTCCAGCCTTTAACTTTGTAAGATAATTTCCATTGAATAGCCGTACTGCCGTCGGCTAATTCTTGCAAAATTATTTTATGTTGAATGTCCCGGATGGCTGGCAAAGTATCATCATATTTACTTTGCACTGGTACAAGATCAATGGTGAACTGGCTTCCATTACTTTTAACGATATAAGTTTCTGCAAAACGATTTTGATCCTGAAAATAAACAAACTGGATTTGATTAAGTGGCGTTTTTGTCGGATTTGTTGCAGAACTGGTTAAACTTTTAAGGAACAACTGAAAGGCGGCCGGTCTGGGCATCTCGACCGTCACTTCAGTGCTTAAATTCGTTTCAGATTCTGATGTAAAGAGTAAAACAAAAAAGGTTAAAACAATTAAGGTATTGAATAAAAATAAAATCCGTAAAAATTTCATTTCATCAATAGCATCTTCTTTGTTACTTGCTGCCCGTTTGCCGACAACCGGTAAAAATAGGTGCCTGAGGGCAGTGCTTTTTGTGCATCATCACGACCATCCCACACAACCTGATGCAGGCCGGCCGGATAACTGCCACTGATCAATTGTCGTACTAATCTACCACGCGAATTAAAAATTTGCAATTCGATCTGCTGAGTAGCCGGCAGGACAAACTGCAGGGTTGTGGCAGGGTTAAAAGGATTGGGAAAATTTTCCAGTAGCTGAAATGTTTGACTGACGGACGCTGGTTCATCAATTGCTGTAGTTAACAACTGGTCAATGGTTTGCTGGATTTGCTGAAGCGGCACCCCGGAACCTTTAAACTTAAGATTGCCTTGTTGGTCAATCACCGTACTGTAATCATGTACAATTTGGTAGGCCTGCATGGTTTTACTGCCATTCAAAAGGAGAGGATAAGTTAAAGGTGGCGAAGTACTGTTCTTGAAATTTTCTACAAATTGGGCTGACCCATCCCAGCAGTCGATGCCCAATACGATAACTTCATCGCGTGAATATTTCTGGTAAATACCTGTTTCTGTGCTGCCCCCGGCAGACTGGCAAAAAGGTCAGCTGTAGCCAAACCAGAAGATGTAAACAACTTTGCCTTTGTAATCGGACAGCGTGTGCTGGTTGCCGTCCAGATCGGTGAGCGTAAAATCAGGCGCAGGCTCATTAATATTTTGAGCCAGGGCCAGACTGCCCAATAACAGTGTAATGAAAATGGTGCGGAACATAATGATTTCCTTATTTGGTACATTTTGCACTTTAAACGAATGTTCAGATGTTAAAATTCCGTACCGGGAAAATGAGCCAGTGTATTGAAAAATACTCATAATTAGATTAAACTTGGTTTTTCAATGACTGAGAGGAGTGATTTCATGTTTCATCGTTGTGTTGCCGTTTGTTTGGTTCTCTTTTTGTTAATGGCCTGTACCAAACATAAGAGTTCTGAAGAAAA
>CAYNLJ010000258.1:0-3705 GCA_964398005.1 uncultured Caldithrix sp.
CTGTAAGGTGTAAAAGTAAACACCTGCCGGAACAGAGCTGCCATCAAACCTGACTGAATAATGCCCTGCTGTCTGATAGTCATTCACCAGTACCTTGACCAATTGGCCCAATGTGTTGTATACTGCTAAACGAATGTGCCAGTTTGCCTTAGACGAGCCATAGACTTCATAATTAATCTCCGTTTCCGGGTTGAAAGGATTGGGAAAATTTTGCTGCAGCACAAAACTCTTCGGTCGATGAGGGCTTTTTTTGCCGGCAATGGCAGAAGGAATACCACTGGGATCAATTTTGGCAAACGAGGTTGCCCAGCGTCCGTCTTCCTTTGCAAAAGGATCGTAATCGCCCCGTGTCCAGGCATATTGATTAAAGATCCAGAAATTGTACTCGTTTTCAGGATCAAGAGCAATGGCGCTGTAATCTCCCCAACGATTGTTAAAGTGAATGGGTAAACCGGTGCGGACATAATAATCCAGCCCCTGATGCATGACCTGAGTAGGCTGGACTACTCCCGGCGGGTCAGTACTTTGATGAACAGTAAAATAGGAACCGGCATACATCGAATCACCCGAAACGGAAAAACCTATGCCGATATCGCCTTTATTATTGCAGGCAATGGCCGGGTAACCGGTGGCAGCTGTTGGGTCAATATCATCCCCGCCGACAAAACCCTGTTGTTCGAGGGTAACTGCGTTCAAATCCGTGGTATTAGCGGCGAACCAGAAAACCGTGGCCTCCCCGGCATCATTTCCGGAAGGCGGATTTACAGTAGATGATCCCAAAAGGGTATCTCCACGCCAAAAACAACTTTGCGCCCGGTCATCACCAAAATCAATCTTAACATCACTGTCTTTTTGCGTGGCTTCCGGTACGCCCTGCGAATTATTGTGAATTTCTCCGGGATTCAAGAACTGGACATCAAAAAACGGCCCACCGGCTGTTGCCTGCGGATCATCCACGCGAAAAATGGCAATCAGGTCATTATTTCCTGCACCGTCATCCCACTCGGCGCTGTACAAAAAAGTTCCAACAGTTCCGTTAGCACTGGTTGGTTGCGGACCGGACATAATAGCAGGCATCAACGTAAAAGCCTGATCCGTAAGACCAGTTTCTGATGAAGGATCGTAAATATTCACCGTGGAAGTATCGGTACCATTGTACAGTCCCTTGTCCAAAATCCAGAGACGGGAGGCCATGTAGGCACTACTGCTGAAAGTAAACATATTACCCGTAATGTAAATAGCTTCAGCACTGACGGCTAAGGTTGGGAAATCCAGCCAGGTATCGGTTCCATTGACATTGGTTTTTGTATTGATTTTCTGAAAATACCAGCCATCATTAGGGTCATTGGTCATCGAAACAGCAATATGAATGAAATTAGTTTGCTGATTGTCACTCTCTTCATCGGCAATTACCACATAGCGGCCATTATAGGCATCATACACAACCCTTGGGTCAAACAGGTCAGACGGGGAAGTAGCTGCAAAGAAATCGTTCAGGCCTTCACTGTGTTGCAAGACCCGATCCGTTTTAGTGTACCACTCAATAGCTGTGTTAACGGCCAGGAGAAAATGGTTGGGCCCGACGCAGCCGATGTTGTCCGGTGGCGTCTGGGCAAAACCATTGTACGCTTTATCGGTATCGTAATTAATGGACTCGGTTACCGGTCCTTCGATAAATGGAACGGTCTCTGTTAACTCTGTTGCAGGTGGTTTTGTTAAAGGTGATTGCTGATAGGAGTTAGTCAAATTTATTCTTTGTTTCAAAAGATTAAACTGACCGCCAGCCGACAGTCTGGGCGTAATAGCCTGGCGGAAATGTTTAAAATCTTTACTCAGTAGAAGACTGGTTAGGGTAAAGATTAAAATCAGAACAAAAACAAAAAATTTTCGCATAGCTTCCCCCTTTTGTTTATTTTTGTTATTAACAAAAAATTTGGTGAAATAAAACTACAAATGTCACAATTTGACTAATAAGATTTATTATGTTTGTGTATTTCAAAAGCTGTTAAGTAATTTGTAACTCTGAATTTAGGAATGCATCAAAATGGACGACAGGAATTTTTTTCGATATTGACCACATGACAGATTGTAAAAAACGAGGAGACGATTATGGCAGAACAGGCAAAAACTTACAAATTTAAAGCTGAAGTAAATCAATTGTTAGATATTCTGGTTCACTCTCTTTACACCAACCGCGAAATCTTTTTACGCGAATTAATTTCCAATGCTTCGGATGCACTGGACAAAGTTCGTTTCGAGATGACCAGAGGTGCAGAAGTTATTGACAAAGATTTACCTTTGGAAATCAACATAGAACTGGACAAAGACAAAAAGTGGCTAAAAATCAGCGACACCGGAATAGGGATGACAAAAGACGAAATCGTTAAAAATATTGGTACCATTGCCAAATCCGGTACGGCTGATTTCCTGGAACGCCTTTCCAAAGAAAAGGATGCCAAAGATCTGTCCAGCATTATCGGTAAATTTGGTGTCGGTTTTTACTCTGTTTTCATGGTTGCCGATGAAGTAGAAATCATCAGTAAATCGTTCCAGAAGGATGCGCCGGCGGTGAAATGGATCTCCGACGGCAAAGGCAGTTTTAAAGTTGTGGAACTGGAAGAAACGCCTAAACGCGGAACAACCATCATCGTTCACCTGAAAGAAGATGCCAAAGAATTTGTTGAAGACTGGCGTGTTAAGGAGATCATTAAAAAACACTCCAACTTTATCAACTTTGACATTAAAGTGAACGGCGAAAAGGTCAATACCATCCGTGCCATCTGGCGTGAACCTAAATCGAGCATTAAAAAAGAACAGTACGAAGAATTTTACAAATTTTTAACCTATGATCCGGAGCCCCCTCTGGATGTCATTCACGTGGCCGTCGATGCACCGGTTCAGTTTTACAGCATCATGTTCATTCCACAAAAAAATTACAATATTTTCGGCATTACCAAAGAAGACATTGGTCTCGACTTGTACGTACGTGGGGTGCTCATTCAGCACAAATTTTCGGAAATGATTCCGGAATATCTGGGCTTTGTTAAAGGTATGGTGGATTCTCCGGACATCCCCCTGAACATTTCGCGGGAAACTCTGCAGGAAAACCGCGTGGTAATGAAGATTAAACAGGTGCTTGTTAAACAGGTCTTATCGCATCTGGAAAAGATGGCTCAAAAGGAACCGGACAAATACAAAACCTTCTGGAATGAACACGGTAAAATATTCAAACTGGGCTATCAGGATTACAGCAATCAGGAAAAGTTCGCCGAACTATTGCGATTTGATTCATCTGTTCTGGAAAAAGAAGGTGAACTGACTTCACTGGCAGAATATGTTTCACGCGCCAAGGCCGATCAAAAAGAAATTTACTACATCACCGGCGCCAGCCGCGAAGCGCTGGAAACAGATCCCCATCTCGAAATCTTTAAACGTAAGGGCATTGAAGTCTTGTACCTTTACGATCCGGTCGATGAATTTGTCATTACCGGTTTGCCCAAGTACAAAAACGATTACACCTTCGTGGCCGTTGAACATGCGGATATTTCCAAATTAGAAAAATTTGAAGATGTCGTTAAAGATGAAGAAAAAGTCGAAGAACTGAGCAAAGGTGAAGAAAAAGTCTTCAAAAAACTGTTGGATAAAATGCGTGACATTTTAGGTGATCGTGTGACAGAAGTCCGCGAATCCAAAAGGTTGAAAGAC
>CAYNLJ010000259.1:0-3664 GCA_964398005.1 uncultured Caldithrix sp.
TGTCGCATCTCTAAATCCCTATTCTAAGCTATTTTTTACTCTCTTCAGGTTTTAGATATTTTTCAACATCCATTCCAAACTGTAAACCGCGTTCTTCAAGAATTTTTGATAATTCGGTCAAAGATTTTCGCCCGAAGTTTTTAAATTTCAACATTTCCTGCTCATCCCGGCTAACGAGATCAGCAATGGTTTTGATATTGGCAGCTTTTAAGCAATTGTGCGAACGAACTGAAAGTTCCAGTTCATCGACACTCATTTTAAGCAGCTTGCGAATACGTAACGTCTCCTCGTCAATTTCCTGTTTTTCTTCTTCCTGAGATTCAATATCGAAATTGACGAAAATCTGCAAGTGTTCTTTAATGATTTGAGCCGCCTGAGTCAGAGCTTCATCCGGAGAGATACTGCCATCGGTCGTAATGTCCAAAATCAGTTTCTCAAAGTCAGTCCGCTGTCCAACACGTGTGTTTTCAACAGTATATTTAACATTCAGGATCGGAGAGAAGATAGAATCGATAGGAATAACACCCAACGGCATATCCTCATTCTTATTTTCTTCGGCTACGTTATAACCGCGTCCAGTACCCAGATACAGTTCCAGATCTACTACTGCATTTTCGTTCAGCGTGGCAATATGCAAATCAGGATTCAGAATTTCCAGATTAGCTGCATTTTCCTGAATTGTTTTGCCTGTTAAATCCATAGGCCCTTTTAAGTGCAAAACAATCTTATCCGGTGCATTTTCCAGTAATTTAATCCGCAACTGTTTTAAATTAAGTACAATTTCCGGTAAATCTTCATACACACCTTCGATGGTAGAAAATTCATGCTGCACATCATTCACTTTAATGGCTGTGATAGCCGCTCCTTCCAACGAAGAGAGCAAAACACGACGCATCATATTACCCATGGTAACCCCATAGCCTTTTTCTAAAGGCTGTACAATAAAACGCCCAAAGGTATTACTAAAGGTTGCGTCGTCTACTTCAATTTTTTCCGGCATTTGAAAATTCGATAAGTTCATAACCACCTTATCTTCCAATAATTACTTTGTTTACTTAGAATACAACTCTACAATCATACTTTCCTGAACATTCACAGGAATATCCTCGCGTTTCGGACGATCGAGGAATTTACCCGTCATGTTGGCTTTGTCCAGTTCCAGCCAGGGTAACATGCGATCCGCATCTACTCTTTTCAAAGCTTCATGGAACATAGCCAGACGACGGCTTTTTTCTCTCACCTGGATGATATCACCAGGTTTTAAAATAAATGAGGGAATGTTTACCACATGTCCGTTAACCATAATATGGCGATGCAAAACCATCTGACGTGCCTGAGCACGCGTCGTCGCAAAACCCAACCGATAAACGGTGTTATCTAACCGGCTCTCCAGTAACTGGAGTAAATTTTCACCGGTTACCCCTTTCATGCGTTCGGCTTTGCTAAAAAAGCGACGGAATTGCTTTTCTAACAGGCCATACATGTATTTAACTTTTTGCTTTTCACGCAACTGTAAGGCGTAATCGCTAACTTTTTTACGTTTCATTCCATGCTGACCGGGAGGGTAAGGCTTTTTAGCCAACAACCGATCAAACTTAGGATTGCCAAAAATGTTTTCGCCGAACTTACGAACGATTTTTCCTCTTGGTCCCTTATATCTTGCCATTTACCATCTCCATAACTTTAAACGCGTCTTTTCTTTGGTGGCCGGCACCCATTGTGAGGAATGGGTGTCACATCACGTATTGATAAAATATTTAAACCTGCTGCCTGTAAAGCCTTGATGGCAGCTTCCCGACCGGAACCCGGTCCCTTAACCTCTACATCCACACTCTGCAAGCCCATATCCATTGCCTGCTTGGCTGCATTCTCTGCAGCAATCTGCGCAGCAAACGGGGTGCTTTTTCTTGAACCCTTGTAACCTACAACCCCGGCTGATGCCCAGGAGATGACATTACCGTAAATATCGGTAATAGAAATAATGGTATTATTAAAGGTCGCTTTTATATGGGCTTTTCCGTGTGGCTCAACACGAATTTTTTTCTTCTGTGTTCTTCTTCTTTTAGGTGATGCCAATTTTTATCTCCCCAATTTCACTTTATTTTTTCTTTTTAGCACCCACAAGGCGTTTCCGTCCTTTACGAGTACGGGCATTTGTTTTTGTTCGCTGCCCGCGAACCGGTAATCCGCGATAATGACGAATTCCTCGGTAACAGTTGATATCCATCAACCGTTTGATATTCATATTGATTTCTGCTTTCAGCGCACCTTCAACCTTATATTCATTTTGAATAATGGTACGGATTTTACGAACATCATCATCCGTTAAATCTTTTACGCGTACATTTTCATCGACCCCGGCATCAGCCAAGATTTTCTGAGCTGATGAGCGGCCAATACCATAAATGTATGTTAAACCAATAACTACGCGTTTATTTTTAGGTAGATCGACACCTGCTATACGAGCCAAAACTGCCTCCTATTATCCTGTTAACCTTGACGTTGTTTATGTTTTGGGTTTTTACTGCAAATTACACGTACGACACCTTTCCGGCGAACAATCTTGCATCCGTCGCAAATTGTTTTTACTGAGGCTCTTACTTTCATCGCACACTTCCTTTTATTTATATCTGTAAACTATTCTACCACGAGTTAAATCGTAAGGAGATAATTCCAAACTTACCTTATCTCCTGGTAAAATTTTGATAAAATGCATACGCATTTTTCCGGAAATATAGGCCAATACTTCATGGCCATTTTCAAGTTCTACAATAAATGAGGCATTGGGTAGCGTTTCTTTTATTACTCCGTCTACTCGAATGGCTTCCTGTTTTTTACCCAAAACCTAATCTCCTAATTTCTTCTTGATAAAATCAGCGGGCCATCATCTAAAATGGCTACCGAATGTTCATAATGCGCAGATGGTTGCCCATCTGCTGTACGCACGGTCCATTGATCGCTTTCTACGTACACTTCATGTGTGCCCAGGTTTATCATTGGTTCAATCGCAATAACCATGCCTTTTTTTAGCTTCATTCCCGTACCGCGCTTTCCGTAATTGGGCACCTGCGGGTCTTCATGAGGCTTTATACCAACCCCATGTCCCACAAATTCGCGTACTACTGAATAACCATGTTTCTCAACATGTTCCTGAATTGCCGCAGAAATATCCCCAACCCTGTTTCCTACTCTGGCCTGTTCTATTCCCTTGTAAAGGCTTTCTTCCGTTATTTGACATAAACGGCGAACGGGTAAACTGACATTACCTACTAAAAACGTGTAAGCAGCATCGCCAAAATAGCCATCAAGTTCAACCCCGATATCAATGCCCACAATGTCACCGTCTTTAAGCTTATAATTATTGGGAATTCCATGAACGACAACATCATTTACCGAAATACATGTTGCCGCTGGGAAACCATACAATCCCTTAAAAGCCGGTTTTGCCTTTTTTTTGAGAATAAAATTTTCGATCTCGCGATCGAGCAAACGGGTTTCTACCCCAGGCTCAATAAATTTTTCAATGAACATTAACGCTTCTGCGACAATTTCGTTACTTTTTCGAATAGCAGCAATCTGCTCTTCCGATTTCAGATAGACCATAAACCGTTAACCACGTCGTCCGCGCACACGTCCCGATTTCATAAAGCCATCGTAATGGCGC
>CAYNLJ010000260.1:0-3661 GCA_964398005.1 uncultured Caldithrix sp.
GGTGGCAAAAGGGAGAACGTCAAAAGGATGCCTTGTCCTGGCTAAAATATCACCGGGCATTGCTGGGAATTTTTGTGTTGATGATTCCTTATGTCTATCATCAGTTGTCCGTGGGAGGTTTTGCACCCAAATGGATCGCAAAATTGGTCGGTGAACCTTATTTGTTTCAACTTTTTACCCAGGGAACGCTCCTCAATCTTGAACTCTTTCGTGTAGATGATCGTATTTTCAAAATGGCAGTTGGCTTTACTATTGCCACGGTCATTTTCCTTGCTGCCATTTTGAAAAAAGATCAACTGCAATTCGAAATAAACAAAGATCCCAAATTCTGGTATCTGGCTGTTGTCTATGGTATGCCCCCAATTGTCTTCTGGCTTATCTCCAAAATTGAACCCATCTTTGTACCGCGTTATTTCATTATCTTTTATTTTGCCTATTTCCTCTTACTTGTCTATGCCCTTGGCCATATTAAGTTCTTGAATCGTATTTCTTTTCTGCTTGTTTTTGCTTTTATAGCAGGTGAAATGCCGCTGCTTAAAGTCTTGTACACTGACTTTTTCGAAGAGTCTGACTGGAAGACAAAGGCCGCCATCATTCAAAAAAACTGGCAGGATGGAGACGTGTTGCTGGTCATCCCGCATGCTGATCTCATTCGTACAAAGTTCTATTTAAAACATCCGGAGAATTACAAAGTTGATAAAAAGTTGTTCAAATCAATTTTCAAACGAAGGGATCGTCAGGTAACGACGGCGGATCTGGATTCGGTATTCCGTAACTGGCAGTTTCCCTACAAAAGAATCTGGTTCCATGAAGAACGAAAAACCGGTCTTTCTGCTGAATTTGAAGTAGTACAAAAAGAGGGCTTTGTTTACCACTATCTGGACAGCCTTTTCCAGAAAGTAGATTCCCTGGATTTTGAAGACAAACGAGGTCAATTGTCGCTTTTTCTACTGGAAAAGCCTAAAAGGCCCAAAGGGGTGTCGTCGTCTAAGGATTAGAGGATAGCCTCCCGAAAAACGGAAGGAGGTAAGCGATGAAGCGCTTCTTGAGTGTTTTAATCCTCCTTGTTTTCTGGCAACAGGTCCAGGCAACGTTGCCCATAAAAAGAGATGATTTCATTGGAACCATTAATCGTCAATGGTGGCATTGGCATAATGATGGACCAAATACTCCTATGCCTGCGGTGCTGGATGGACTTGTCCTGTTTTCTCTGGTCGATCCGGTGATCGACTTTGATCCGTTCTGTGATGCCGCTTTGTGGGATGGCTACCCCGGTCTGGGCGGCCCCTATCATTTTTGCCGAATTACTCTCCGCGCCAGGGCGCTCAATCCTCCCAAACTGGGTTCACGAGGTTGGGGCCTTTGGTATACCGAACCTTATCCTAATTTGCAAAATCAGGCCTGGTTCATGCGCGTTCATGACAGCACAGGCAGTGGCTACACCGGATTGGACTGGTGGCGTGCGGAGACGGCCAACGGACGAACGGAAGCCACCCACAATTACACTGATCTGGATGTACCACCCCATTTGGTGAATGACCAAAAATGGCATGTCTACCAGATAATCCGTGATACTACCTATATTGCCATGGTTGTTGATCGCGATACGGTTCTCTACGTCACCGAAAATTTACCGGAACAGGATATGGCCTTTCATATCTGGGTGGATAATTTAATTTACGAACATGTTGATCCGGACATTATTAATACTTACAAACGCGAATGGACAGGCAAAAATGAGATTGTACTGGATTATGTGCAAATCATTAGTCCGGGAACCGTTCTAAGTAAAAGCGTGACGCCCGCCGGTGTATTGTTGTTGCGTGAAATCTCCAATGAAATCTATGCGGATACTCTGCAGGTTCCATGGAAAGATTACAATTTTACTGCGCCCGGAGGTAATGTTGTCGTTTTAATCACTGCACGTGTGGAACAGTATTTGAATTCAGTGGGGCAAGCGATCAGCTTTGATGATGATATTCGTGTGGTTGTCGGAAGTACGGATTATGGCTGGAATACCAGCCAGTCCTTTAACGGCGATGCAGCAGGGAGTATGGCAAAAACATTGCTTCTGGAACAGGTAATGAACGCCGGGACACAACAGGTACAAATTTATGCCGAAACATCTCCTTTGCTTTACGATGTGACCGTACTGGGCAGTGATGGTGGTGGGCTGATCTTCGACCAGGAGTACAACGAAACCAAAGCTCAGGGTAGTGACAGTTTGTGGAAGGAAATTTCTTTTGTAACCCGGGGTGGGGAAGTGGCGATCTACGTGGCCGGTGAGGCAGATGAGGATCCTACCCCCTCCAACTATGGTTATCAATATTCCGATTTTGACGACAGTCGCGATGATGATTTGCGGCTGGAACTGGACGGACAGAGTTTTGGCTACCATAACGACAGTTCCCTGTGGGGTAACCGTCAGTTTGGCGAACCAAAGTCGATTTTACTCCGACAAAATCTCAGTGCTGGTTCTCATACACTTAGACTATATGCTCATGGCACGCCGACGCTTTATCGGGTCACCATTTACGGAGAAAATGACGATACTTCTTTACCGGTTCTCATTAAAAATTTTACCGCCAGTGCAGAGAGCAATGATCAAAAAATTAAACTCAACTGGGCAACGGCTTCTGAAGTGAATTTGCTGGGCTTTAATATCTGGCGGGTCGGGCAAAATACCCCACAGGAACCCGGTGAAAACAGTTATCAGAAAATAAATACTGAACTCATCCCGGCAGAGGGCAGTGAAAATTTTGGCGCAAATTACAGCTACCTGGATGCACCTGTGGACGGGTACAGTTATTACTGGTATAAACTGGAAGCCGTGGAATTGCAGGGTGATCATTCTTTCTGGGGACCGCTGAAAGTTCAGCTAAACCCGGCTCCAGTCCCGGATCAAATCCTTTTGTCTCAAAATGCGCCCAACCCTTTCAGTACGGAAAGCCATGTAACAAAGATTGAACTGAGGGTAAATCAGGCCTGTCCGGTGGAACTGAGTATTTTTAATATTCGGGGCCAGCGTGTTTACTTTGCACGCCGTTTTCTGGAAAAAGGGCGGCATCAGTGGATTTGGGACGGGAAAGATGATAAGGGAAGAAGAGTGCCGGTTGGCCTCTATTTTTATCAATTAAAAACCCCGGAGAAGCAGTTGCGTAAAAAAATGGTTTTAATCCATTAACCTGGAGTAAAGGATGATCCGCTTTAATCCGTTTTTTGTCATTTTTTGTTTAATTCTGGTAGTACAAGCTTACGCA
The DNA here is from genome assembly GCA_964398005.1 of uncultured Caldithrix sp. GTDB lineage: Bacteria > Calditrichota > Calditrichia > Calditrichales > Calditrichaceae > Caldithrix. The sequence goes on from CAYNLJ010000260.1 coordinate 3,261, forward strand.
CAATTACCGGTAAAACGTGATGACTATGTGGGGCACACAAATCGTAACTGGTGGGACTGGTATGATGATGGCCCCAATACGCCGATGCCTTCGGTTGAGGATGGATTTGTGCTCTTTTCTCTGGTCGATCCGGTGATTGATTATGATCCCTTTTGTGATGCAGCCCTGTGGGATGGGTACCCCTATTACGGAGGGCCCTATCACTATTGTCAGATAACGCTGCGGGCCAAAGCCTTAAATCCACCCAAAATCGGTTCCAGAGGCTGGGGACTCTGGTTTACCGAACCCTATCCTTATGTGCAAAATCAGGCCTGGTTTATGCGGGTGCATGACAGCAGTGGTTCAGGTTACACGGGACTGGACTGGTGGCGGGCAGAAACAGCCAATGGGCGTACGGAAGC
>CAYNLJ010000261.1:0-3660 GCA_964398005.1 uncultured Caldithrix sp.
CAAAATTTTCAAAAAAACTCTTTACTTGTAATTATAGTTTGAGTATCTTTTATTTTCATGCTTTAATGTTAACTAAAAACAAGGAGAAGGTATGGAAGTATCAAAAAAAGGAATGGGCCTTCCCGAAAATGCCTACCGTAAGTTAAAAGAAGGAGAAGTTTACAAACCGGTTGTCCCCGATGACGCCCCATTGCCTGAAGTTACAAAATATTCACTTTTTTGGGGAATGTTTTACGCCATCGTTTTTTCTGCAGCCGCAGCGTATTTAGGGTTGAAAATCGGCCAGGTATTTGAAGCCGCCATACCCATCGCCATTTTAGCTGTTGGCTATTCGGCGCTTACCAAGCGTAAAAATGCACTCTCCGAAAACGTGATTGTACAATCTATTGGTGCCAGTTCCGGTGTTATTGTAGCGGGTGCGATTTTTACCATCCCCGGACTTTACATTTTGGGCTTAAATGCTTCGTTTTGGCAGGTTTTTCTTTCTTCATTGTTTGGTGGATTTTTAGGCATTCTCTTTTTGATTCCTTTTCGAAAATATTTTGTCAAAGACATGCACGGTGAATTTCCATTCCCGGAAGCCACTGCAACCACAGAGGTGTTGGTTACAGGCGAGTCCGGTGGTGAAAAGGCAAAAATTCTTTTAAAAGCTTTAATCATCGGTGGTTTCTACGACTTTTTGGTCTCCGGGCTTGGTTTCTGGAAAGAAGTCGTTTCGACCAGTGTTTTTGACTGGGGGAAGAGGTTAATCGAAAGTACACGCCTTGAATTCAGAATGAATATTGGCGCTGCTGTGATGGGCCTGGGTTACATTGTAGGACTTAAATACGCCCTGATTATTGCCAGCGGTTCCTTTTTGGCCTGGTGGGTGATTATGCCCATCGTTTATTACATCGGTCAATTTAATCCGCAACCCATCTTAAATGCAGCCAAACCAATTGCTCAAATGATGCCGTCTGAAATTTTTAGTACTTACATCCGTCATATCGGCATCGGTGGTATTGCTACAGCAGGTTTGATTGGTATTATTAAGTCATGGCGCATTATCGCCGGAGCATTTTCGCTGGCCATTAATGAAATCTTTGGTAAAGTTGACGGGCATGATGGTGAAAACAAAGTTCAAAGAACGCAAACCGATATTAAAATGAAGTGGGTTGTAGTGCTGATTGTCAGCACATTGCTGGGCGTTTTTGCCTTCTTCCTCTTATTGGTGGTTCATGGTAATGTACTCTATGCTGCAACCGGGCTTCTCATTGTAACCGTGATTGCCTTTCTGTTTACGACGGTTGCCGCACAAGCCATCGCCATTGTGGGTACAAACCCGGTTTCTGGAATGACTTTGATGACCTTAATCATTTCTTCTGTCATTTTGGTTTCTATTGGTCTGCATGGTAATGACGGAATGCTGGCTGCCTTAATTATTGGCGGTGTTGTTTGTACAGCGCTTTCAATGGCTGGTGGATTCATCACCGATTTAAAAATTGGTTACTGGTTGGGAACGACCCCACGCACCCAGGAACGTTTTAAATTTTTGGGCACCACATTAGCTGCTGCATCCGTTGGCGCTGTAATCTTCTTACTACACCAGACCTATGGCTTTGGCCCTGCAACGCCACAACATCCCAATGCACTTGAAGCACCTCAGGCATCGGCCATGGCTGCCGTTTTAAAACCATTGATGACCGGACAACCAGCTCCCTGGTTGATGTACTTAGCTGGTGTTTTTATGGCTTTAATACTGGAATTCCTTGGTATTTCGCCATTAGCTTTTGCTTTGGGTATGTACCTGCCCTTGCATCTTAATACGCCCATCCTGTTTGGCGGCATCATTGCTCATCTGGTTAGCAAAAGTTCAAAAGATGAAAAAGTGGTCCAGGCCAGAAAAGAGCGCGGTACACTCATCGCCTCCGGCTTTATTGCAGGTGGCGCTTTAATGGGGGTCGTGGCTGCTGCTCTTGTTTATTTAGGCCAAAGTATTACCGGTAATTCCAGTTGGAATTTGATGGTTGGTATCGGCACCAAGCACTGGGCTGAATCGGCTGGTGCTGAAATTTTAGGGTTTGTCATGTTTGTGATCCTTTTGGGTTACATGTACTGGGACTCCAAAAGAGCTAAAGTTGAATAAGAAGCTTATTAAAAAATGGGCTGATCCATCAGCCCATTTTTTTTTTGACTGGCAAAATCCTTTTAAGTAAGTTTTATTACACAGTGTAAACTGAATTTTTGGTGAAAAATGCAATTTTGGGGATTAAAAAGACATAAAGATTTTAATCTCTCTGAACGATTACATCCTGAAAAGGAGAAACGGCGCATAAAGTTTGAAAGATTGCCTCGCCGTAAAGTAAGGTCGTTATGGTGGACCCTTGCTGTGTTCATAATTGTACTTTATCTTTACTTTTATTTAAGAAGAATCATGTAAAGGGGGCCGAAATATGATTCAGCTAAGTAAAATTCTGAAATCTGTACCCATATTTCACACACTTGGTAAAGAGAGCATCGATTTTATTATTCAGAGGTTAAAATTCAAAACCTTTGGCCCCAACGAAACGGTGTGTAAAATCGGTGATCCGGGTGATGAGATGTACATCATCATCAATGGGGAAGTTAAAATCTGTATTTACGATGATGATGGAAACGAAACCGTAGTTGCTACTCTGAAGGCTGGCGATTATTTCGGAGAAATGGCCCTGCTTACCGGTGAACCCAGATCTGCTTCGGTAATTACCACTGAAGATTCTGAGATGTTTGCTCTTCATAAAAATGATTTTGATGTAATCCTTGAAAAATTCCCTTCTATTTCAATCAGTATTGGTAAAATAATGAGTCAGAGGCTGCGGGAAACTTTAGCTAAAGCCTCGCATTTGCCCAATGTGAATAAAATTGAAACCGGACAACAAGGGCCACGGGGCAGCTTAAAAGATGTACCTCTGGTGGATTTAATCCGCTTTTGCGAATCTAATTCTTTAACCGGAACCGTGAAATTGGATAAAGATGGTGAACAGGGCCAACTTGAATTTAGAGCGGGGCAACTGCAAAAAGTTAATCTTGGAAATTTGAGCGAAGATCAGGCTCTTGATACCATGATTAATTGGACCGATGGTAACTTTGAAATTGAACTCAAGCCTCTTAAACTGGATGGCCTGGTAGAAGAAAAATCGGAAAGCAAAGATCAATTAAAAATTCAACATATTCTAATCTTAAGTAATTCACTGGTTGTCCAAAAAATTATCGAACGGGCGCTAACCGGACTTGGCTATCAGGTGTTAAAGGCCCGTAAAATTAATGAAGGCCTTGAACTGATGGGAAAGGAAAGTGTTGATCTGATCGTTTCTGACATTAAATTGCCGGATGGTGAAGCAGGTACATTAATCGAACAAATCCGTAGTAAAAATGATAATCCAATTATTTTTCTGGGAGAACCCAATATTAAAGAAGAAATTTTAACACCAATTAAGCAAACATCGCGTGTTGAAATAACCAACAGCCATGAAGTTAGTGAGATTGTGCAACTAATAGAGCATTTTAATCAAAATGGATGAACTACTTTTTGAACAACTTAAAAAGATTCCCCTGTTTTCTGAAATTTCAGAAGATGATTTGAAGCTGATTTATGAAAAACTGGATACGGTGCAGTTAGAAAAGAGAAATATAATAATTCAT
>CAYNLJ010000262.1:0-2330 GCA_964398005.1 uncultured Caldithrix sp.
TCCCTCTTCAAACTTCAAACTTCTCACTTCACCCTTCAAACTTCTCAATTCAAACTTCCACTAATTCCAAAACGATGCACATTGCCCAAAAATTCAAAATTGGAAAAAGCATAGTCGATGCGAAATTGTTTAACAAATAAGCCCACACCTGCCGAAAAACCGGCGAATTTGCCCTGGGTGCTTACGTCGCTTTGCAGACTTTCGTGCTGTTCATTGTTGTAACCAAGGCGTAAATGAAAATGGTCACTGAAACGGAATTCACCGCCCACCGAAAAACGTTTAAAGCGGTCATACCAGTTCTCTGAATGCTGATTGAGCTTTTGCAGCCGAAAACTAATTTCCAGAGGCAAATGGGCTAATTTTTTACTGACACCAACATTTAAAGAAGTTGGCATGGGTTCTTTAATATTACTCGATTCCGAGTAACTGTCCAGTTGCCAGCCCAAATTTTGTAACGAAGCCGCAAAATAGAGTTCGGATTGAAAAGTGGCTTTGTAGATCAATCCAAAATCAAAAAGCCAGGCCGCCGCGGTGTAATCATCAATTTTAGAGTAAGCTAAGCGGGTGCTGATTCCGTAACTGAACTGTTCATCTAAATGATCCGCCTGTGTAATGGCCAGGGCAAAGTCATTAGCCGTAAAAGTACGGCCGGTGTTCACCGCAAATTGATCGGTTTCGTCAAACTGGCCATAATCCATATAGGTAACCGAGATGGCCGCCCGCTTTAAATAGGGCACCTGCTGGGAATAGGCTGCCATGCCGCCATTAATGTCGATTAAATAATTGGTGTAATTAAACACGAACTGCCGGTCTTCCAGGAAGGCCAGTCCGGCAGGATTTAAACTAAGACCATTCAAATCGCCACGTACCGTTAAAAAAGCGCTACCCAACGCCGCGCTGCGAGCGGAAAAATCGGTTCTTAAAAATTCAAATCCAGCCGTATTACCAGCGTGCAACTGGTAACCGAAACTTAACACAACCAATACCCTGGCAAGCCATTTATTCTTCATGTAAAACCTCTAAATTTTTTAACAAAGGCGCATCTGAATGATTGATTAAAAATTCATCAAAATCGATGCGTTGTACGTTTTCCAGCGGCTTTCCCAGAAAGCGCGAACCCACTTCGCTGAATTGGCGGGCACTGTCGCTTACAAAATAAAGGTCTTCGGCCGCTTTGGGACCGGCATTGACCAGACTTAAAGCCGCTAATTTTTCTTTTACCACCCTGGCTGTCTCTTTTCCGGAATCAATCAGAGCGACCTGCGGTCCTACAATTTTGCGGATTGCCGGTTCCAGCAGCGGGTAGTGCGTGCAGCCTAAAATAATTGTGTCCACCTGTTTTTCCATTAATGGAGCTAAATATTTCTTTAAAGTCATTTCAGTTACTTCGTCATCCAGCCAGCCTTCTTCTACCAAAGGAACCAATAGAGGGCAGGGTTGTCCAAATACCTGCGCCTCCGGCATCAAATTTAAGATTGCCTTTGAGTAGGAACTGCTTTTAATGGTAGCACTGGTTCCAATAATGCCGATTCGTTTGCTTCTTGTGTTTTGAACGGCCGCCTGAGCGCCGGGTTCCACCACGCCTTCCACAGGAATGGTCATCCTTTCATTTAAGATCTCCAGGGCACTGGATGAAGCTGTATTGCAGGCCACCACTAAAAACTTGATGTTAAATTGCAATAAAAACAAAGCGTCTTCCAGAGCAAACTGCTGAATCAAGCGTTTGGATTTGGTACCATATGGAATGCGTGCCGTATCGCCAAAATAGATCAATTGTTCGTTGGGTAAAATTTTACTCAGTTGTTTGACTACCGTCAGACCACCAACACCCGAATCAAAAACACCAATCGGTCGTTCCATTCACATCCTCACAATGCACTTTCAAAATCATTTTTAAACTTAACCACACCTTCTGCCAGCGCCAGCGCAATTTTAGACTGCGTGGATTTACTACGCAGCATTTTAGCTTCGTTTTTATTGGAAATGTAACCCATTTCAACCAGAATATTGGGCATGGTGGCACCGACCATAACCCAAAATGGTCCCTGCTTTACGCCACGGTCTTTCATTCCTAATGGCTGTAAAAATTTACGTAACGATTTTTGAACCACTGAAGCCAGATATTGGCTGTACTTAATAAAGGCATTTTGAGCCAAAGTAGCAAGGACGAAATTTATCCCTTCGTATTTCTGTTGATCGTCGGCTGACTCGAATTTAATGGATTCATTTTCCAGCAACACTACTTCACGGGCTTTACTGTCCTTTTCTGCACTTAAAAAGTAAGTTTCAAAACCTCTTGCCCTTCTGCTTTTACTGGCATTGCAATGCAG
>CAYNLJ010000262.1:2430-3644 GCA_964398005.1 uncultured Caldithrix sp.
ATCATCCATTCCGATTTCTGGCGTTCTAACTCTTCATCAATAACGTGGTTTTGTTCGTCGCCATTCTCATTCGAATCTTCAGCAGCCACCTCTTTTTCATGAAGCGTTAATAAAATTTGTCCGTTAGCCACATCAAACAAGGCTTCATGTGCCAGCGGTTCTTTTTTTAATTTAAAACCAATTGACAATAGTTGTTCTAATTGCGCAGCCCGAATTTCCCGGATACTTGGATCATTGATTTTTCGGGACAGCGCTCTCTCATCCCCTCTGCCACCGACAATCTCCAAATAGAGCCAGCCATTAACCATTTTAGTTTTAAGATCGTTAGCTTCAAAAGGCTGGGTAGCGGTTAAGCTGATTAACGTGCCATTGGCCTTGTGTTCAATTTGTAAACTGGTAATATTGATTTGCCGATCCGTAAAAATCAGCTTTTGTTGTGACTCGTTAAACTGCAAGTTGAATTTGGTAAACTCATTGATCAGCGCCTTCAGTTCTTCAAGCGCTACCCACAACGCACCGCCTCGCCAGTAAGGTGTAAACAATATTTGCAAAACCCGGTCATTCACCACAACAAAGCCGTTGTCATGGGTAAACTTGAACTTGGCCTGATCGACAATCAGCACCGTTTTTTTACGATTACTGTTGGTAAACTGGCCAAAGCCATTTACATCGGCAAAATCACTCAGCCGAAGATAATACTGATTTTGAATTAGCACATAAGGGACATGACCAACAATTTGTCCGTCCCTTTCAATCGTTAAAGCGTTCTCTGTCTGAGCCTGCAGCCATTTAAAAGGATTGACAAAAGCCAACCCAAAGGCATAGGAAATTTTTTTAAGAAACTTTCTGCGAAACATAGTTCCCTTGCGTAACTAACTTTTTGAATTAAATGAAATTATTGAAAGATGCAAAGCAATTCAAGATTAAATTTATTTGAGGTTAAGGGATTAAGAGTTGAAGGGTTAAAAGTTTGAATCTTGATTTGTTTGATTAAAGGGATTTAAAGTGTTCTTTTAAGCAAGTAATCTTAATAATCTTAAAATCCAATTAATCAAGGTCCTAATCTTTTCTCACTTTATTACGCCTTCCCTAAATTTGCCTCTAAAAACCTTCAGCAACCTCTAGGCACTTAGTGCGATTAATATGAACTTCCCCTTTGACCAGACACGCCTGTTAGGCTTTCCAACCAAGTTAGATTAATTCACCATTTAACA
>CAYNLJ010000263.1:0-3620 GCA_964398005.1 uncultured Caldithrix sp.
AGTAATAAAATGGCCGATTGAGGTACAATGACATATTTCTGGTCATCGATTTCAACTTCAATGGCCGCCTTACGCATGAAGATGGCGTAGTCACCTTCCTCGGCCTGCAGGGGAATATAACGTGGTTCCGACTGTCTTTCTTCCCAGGGTTCATCCGAAAGATTTCCCGGATCGGCTAACGGGTAGCCAGGGCCGACTTTTACCACAAAGCCTGCCTGAACTTTTTCTTTTTCCTGCACACCCTGCGGCAAATACAGACCGTGTGATGTTTTCGCTTTCGAGTCATCCGGACGAATTAAAACCCGGTCGCCTACAACAATCAATTTTTTTTCAATCATATTTAAACTCCGCTATGCTTCCTATTTAATTTTACATCAGGTTTTACTTTTTTTTCTGATAACAGTTCAATCGGGAAAAAATTAAATCGGCTATGGTCTATTTTAAAAGCACCAGTTTTTTTAGTAACGTAAAACCCTGCCCTTTGATTTCCAAAAAATACAGCCCGGAAGCAACAACTTGTCTGAAATTATTTTGACCATGCCATACCGTTTGATGCCAGCCGGCCGAAAAATGGGACGCATCTTGTTGCCAAACGACAGATCCGTTGATGTCGAAGATGGTCAGGCTCATTTTTCCGCTTAACGGTAAATAAAAGCGAATGGTCGTCTGAGCATTAAACGGATTTGGAAAGATTTGTAACTGAAAGCCTTTTACCGTGTTCCCGGCCGGGTTTTCAATGGACGTCAGGGAATTGCTCTGACCGGGAGTTGGGGGCATGGTTTGCCACATTCCCGTACCGTCCGGAAAGCGACCAAAAGATTGGTCTGCCTGTTGTGGACCAAAACGAATGGAGTCCAGAATGGTTTGCCCGTCAGCAGCTACCAGGGCTAAGAATTCACCTGCGGCTGATAATTTAAAAGAAGCGTGCAGACCTTGCTGTTGGGCATCGTCGTCACACCAGACGATGCGAAACGCACCGGCAGCTAAAGCACCGGTTGTGTCGGGGAATCGCCACTTGGTCAGATTTTGAAGGTCATCGGTCAGATAAAGTCCGGCTAATTCTATGTTGTTGGAACCAGTGTTAAAAATTTCAACCCAGTCATCATATTCTCCGGCCGGGTCCATATTGGTGTGATCGTTTTTCGCCAGGAACTCATTCAATTTTAAATCTGAAGTTTGGTAAGCGGAGGTCGCGATTTTTAAACCACTTCGTGAGGGGAAGTAAGTTGTTTGGCCGGAGGTATTTGTGGCTTTGATTTGAAAAAAGGCGACTCCGGTCTGCCCCAATGGCGAAATCTTTGTACTCCAACGATCATGATCTTCAATTTTAAAAGAGGCAGGCTTGGTTGATTTGGTAAATTCATAAGTTTCCCAATTGGTCGAACTACCTCGTTGTAAAACCAATTCTATGGCTTGAATCGGCGGGTAACCATAAGCCAGCACCTTAATGGTAATGGAATCATCAGGCGTAGGAATTTCGGGTTCAATATCGACCTGGTAAACAAGCGGGGCAGCCGGTGAAAATTCTAATTGTGTTCCGGCCGTGTAATAGCGACGCCAGATGAACTCTTTGAGGCCATATTTCACGTGCTGATTTTCGTAATGCTGATTTCCATAAGAATCATTAAAATCCTGAAAGGTAAAGCCATAATCTTTCTGGTAAAAAGTATCGGGTTCTGCAAAGGGCGCAATACGTTCTTTTAAAGAATCAATCCGGCTTGACCAGAGGTAGGGGGCAAACACACTGTCTCGGTAGAATTGCAGAAAATGAGAATAGAGGTTGCGTAAGGATGGGTGTGTCATAAGGCGTTCGGCCAAAGGGCGTGGACCGTCAGAGATTTTGGGGAAGTCGTAAAGATTAGCCTCCGCCCAGTCAATGCCAAAGAAGTCAACTCCAAATGTGTTGTCGTAATCGTAAGGGATTAAATGCATTTTCCCGCTTTGATAATCGTAATAAAGGTAGTAATTGTTCATCAGAGACCAGTAATCATCCCAGGAGCCAACCAGTAAATTGGTGGAAAAATATTTTAAAACATCTTTAAGATCCATGAACAAAACCAGAGAATCCACCAGTTGCTCGTCCGGGGTCTTTTCTAACAGGCGGGCCAAACGGGCCAGTGGCCGGTAATCCATTGTTTGTTCATTTGTTTTAAGCTGGTAGGGGCGTTCTTCGTCAAAATAAGGGAAATAGTTGGACGGCTCATCGCCGCGGTAGGTCAGGTCAGCCGGCCACAAACATTTCCACAAATTTCCGTCTGCATGGGTAAAATATTTTTTTAGAAATTGTTCGTCAACATGTTCCACCATAATGTACAGTCCGTAGTAAGCGCCATTAATGTAAAGCGCGGCGTGAGCCGCCTGACTGCCATGCAAATCTATTTTATGAAAATAATCCCAGCACAATTTACTGCGGATGATGGAAGGATCGTTGTGTTCGCCATTTAAATTCAATTTTTCCAGGCCGGCAAACTTACGCCCTTTTTCAAAAGTATTAAAGGATAATTTAAAAGATTTTTTTTGCGCATTACGCGAGGTGTTGCCCCGCAGTCGGAAACCAACGTTGTAAATCGTTGTGTCGAAAAAAGCATTTTGAAAGTGGACTGTACAGGGAAACAGTGAATCACTTTGAGCATTGTCCGGATCGAACAAAAATTCCAGATATGGGGTAGCAATTTCAATTTCAATGGTAGCTACCTGACGATCGTCGAAGACCTTTTCTGAGGGGTGACTTCTGGCTTGCGTTCCATTTGCCTGGACAAATAAAAAAAGAAAAAGCAGAAAGAGATTAAAGTGGATCTTTTTTACATGCATTGTGAAAACCTTAATATAGCTTTGAATTGTTACAGTACCAGATTAATTATGTTTTTAACCAATATTTGGAATATTAAGGAAATGGTAAGGAAAGGTCAAAAGAATTTCTCGGCTGTCTTAGATCTTAAATCAGAAATTAGACAGATGAACGCAGGAAGCTCCGGACATAATTAAAAAAATATTTACATTACGCCCCGTCCTTTAAAATGAATGCTGAATTTTAAATGAACTCCAACCAGTATTTCAAATTCACAGTAATTAAGCTGACTAACTTTTTTCAAACTTCTTACTTCAAACTTCGAACTTTCCTACATCAGGACAGATAGTTTACCCATTTTGTTTCTCAACGTACAGATAGCGTTTCGTTTTCTGAGTTGGTGTTTTTTCGAATGGTTCTGTTTGCTCGATGATTTTGCTGATGCGTGAATAGTGTGAAAGCTGATCATTGGCCTGTTGTCGAAGATTTTCCAGTAACTCTTTTATTTTTTCGCGGACCTGTGTTTCACTCAAATGATTAATGCCGAATTTGCGATCAATTTCTTCATAATTCAAAAAAACACGTGCAACGATCTTGCCATTGTCATCATAAACCAGGCTTTCAGAAACGCATTCAAATTCGTTTAAAATGCTTTCGATTTGTTCCGGGTAAATGTTTTCACCGCTGGGACCTAAAATCATGTTTTTTAAGCGGCCTTTAATGAACAAAAAGCCTTCATCGTCCAGCAAGCCCAGATCGCCGGTTCGAAACCAACCGTCTTCAGTTAAAACATCGGCTGTTTTTTCCGGGTCCTTGTAATAACCCAGCATCA
>CAYNLJ010000264.1:0-3609 GCA_964398005.1 uncultured Caldithrix sp.
ATGGCGTCTTCCACTTTGTGCCAGGGTTTACTATCCACACTCTGATCTACTTCCACAATTTTTTCTGCAATCAGATTGCCACCGGCCAAAAAGGAATAACGTACGTAAATCTTTTCATCCATGGAGGCCGGATTGGTGTTGACACCTTCGGTTTTTACATAGAAACTGACATTGTACAGCTTGTTGGCGCCATCCGTAGCGGCACGGTTCCAATAGAGATCGGCATTATTAACACTCTTCCAGCCAACCACATCACTTGTTGCCGCATCCTTGGTAATTTTAAAGGAGTACTCACTGGGCAGATCAGGATTCCATTGGTTGTAAGCTGCTGTGTCCGTAGCCCAAATGGCGTGCGTCCCGTCATCATTGACCCGCATCCAGAAGCCTGGCTCCCGTGTCTCGAGATCTGCATTTTTCAGCAGATTGGTACCTGCAAACAATAATGCAGGAAGCAATAAAAAAACAAGGTACTTGTAGCGCTTCATACGCCCTCCTCAATTGGTTGGTTTAAGTTTTATTTAAAAAACGGACTTTCTATCGAAAGACCCATCAAACAAGCTCATTATGCTTGTAGTCTGGCCGTCGACTGCCTGACGACCAGCTTCACAGGTACCAGAATCTTTTTATTTTTGCGAATATTTTTATCAAGCAGATCACGCATTAACTTCATGGCTTCGATACCCAGATCAAACTTGGGGACCGCAATTGTCGTAAGGGGAGGTTCCTGAAAGATGTCGCTTTCAATATCATCAAAACCGACCACACTGATTTGTTGAGGGATTCTAATGCCACGCTTTTTCAGACATTCCATGGCACCGATGGCCATAGCATCGTTACAGGCAAAAACGGCTGTAAAGTTCACACCTCTTTCCAGCAGATCACAAACGGCATTAAACCCATTTTCTTTACTGGTCGTTTTTTCTCCGGTGACCACCAGATCAGCGTTAACCTGCAAACCATTCTTTTCCAGCGCCAATTTGTAACCTATTAATCGTTCATTGATACTGGGATGTTCAATATCTCCACCAATAAAAGCAATTCTCTCATGCCCCAGTTCAATTAGATGCTCGGTAGCCAGCAAACCGCCCTGAATATTGTCAATTAACACAGCGCTGAAATCACCTTTTGAAGGGTAGTAATCAACAAAAACTACCGGAATATTTAGATCACTAATTTTTTCAACAAAGATGCGTGGCACTTTACCGGCAATAATCAGCCCATCAATATTCTGCTGGACAATGAATCGGGGTAATGGCTCATTTTCAGAAAATTCAGCAGGAATGGTGGAAAGCAAGATGTAGTAATTAGAATTGCGGGTTTCAAATTCCGTACCCAAAAAGATTTTGGTGTAAAAAGGTTCGGTTCTTAAGAAGTGATCTTCAGTTAAAATAAAGCCGATATTGCCGGTTTGTTTAAGAACCAACCCACGGGCTGCCTGAGAGGGATGATAATCTAAATCCTGCACAGCCTTCAGCACCTTTTTGCGTGTTTCATCCGAAATCCGTTTTTTATTGTGCAACACCAGCGAAACGGTTGCCGTAGAAACACCAGCCCTTTTAGCGACTTCTTTAATGGTTATTTTCATGGTTTTTGTTTAAACGTTTAACTTGATTTTGAATTTATATAACCTGTGTTATGTTGTCAAATTTTTTTGTTAATAAAAAATATAACCGATTTTCCACTTTTTCCCGACCTTTTTCAACTATGTTATTTTAGTTAAACGTTTTAATATATTTCAAAGAATTTCTGACTCATCGGTTAAATGGATCTTTTAAAGTGATACCTTAAATGGAAAATAGAAGCAAAAAAGGCCGCCTAACTTCCCGTTAAGCGGCCTTTCCTTCAGGGGGCTGAGATAGCCTGTTTATTGCGCAGGTTGGAGAGTAAAATTCTGATTTACAACCTGTCCCTTAGTCACTTCAATACCGGTAGCTTCTTGAGGCAGATATCCTTCTTTTTCGGCTTTCACGGTGTAAGTACCTTCAGGCAGGCCTAAAATCCTGTAAAAACCAAGACGATTAGTGAACGTATGTGTGATCACCGAATCCCGAATAACCTGGATTTCAACATCCCTTAAAGCGGTACCACTGGTATCACTGACAGCACCGGCAATGGTTCCGGCCTTATTTAATACCACTGCACGGATCACCGGCCGGAACATAAAGCCCGGAAAGTTCTGATGCCATTTTCCACGCATCACAAAAGATTTACTGACATCAAAGTCAAGCAGAACTTCTGAAAGATCGCCACCTGTCACTTCCAGTGGTGGGTGCAGAATGATTTTAATACCAGTACGCGCGCCGCTGGGAACCGTTAACGTAACTTCAGCTCCATTGGCATACTTTACACTGGCGGAATCAATCTTCATACGGATCATATTGTAAGTTCCGGCCGGCACTTCGGCTTCCGGTAAATCTTCGGTTTTACCATCGCGTAATTCTAAAAGATTAATGGTCTGACGACCTTCCCAGACCGTAATCCAACTCCGACCATTGACACTATCGATGGCATGCATTTGAATATTGGTAATAGTAACATTGGCTTCTTCAATGAACTTCAGCGGGAACGGCGAGTCCGTTATTTTTAAAGTAACCTTTCCCACATCATTGGTAGTTAAACCGTTATCCGCCTTTTCACAGCCATTAAACAGAAGTCCTAATGACAACAGGACTAAGGCAACGACCATCCATGGGCTGTTCTTTCTGACTAACATGTTTACCTCCTTAAATTGGTTGTACCTAATTTTTTTTTCATCCGTTTTTGATTATTACAAGTATCGTGCCACAATACAATTGGATTTATGGAATCAATCAATTTCGGCAAAATTCTTTACAATTCCATTATTAACGATCCAAAATACCATGCAGTTTTTTCACACTACCCATTTTTTGCATAGTTTTGAATCCTGAGTTCGACAAATTTTGTAGGGTAAAACGCCCAATTGGTCGAATTTTTGCGGATTCTGTTCCTCATTTAAAATAGAGGTGATCTCCAATGTTAATATTCGCTTCCTAAATTGTAGATAGCGTTACAAAATTTGGTTTTATGGCCGTAACAGAGGGCTTAAAATTCAACATGAAAACTGAAAAACGACAATGAGGTCAGAGGTTGATTCAGAAAGTTGCAATCATCCTTAACCACTCTTTGGCTGAGAGATGTGTTTTGCTGGCAAACAAATAGCTAAATCTGTAAAGTTCAATCCACTTTTTTCAACAAAATCAAATCCTGTTTTTGCTGAACCGTTTCCCCGGGTTGCACAAATATTTTTTCGACCAGACAGGTGCAGGGGGCCTTGATTAAATTTTCCATTTTCATTGCTTCCAGGGTCAGCAAGGGTTCATCCTTTTCAATTGACGCGCCGGGCTGGGCAAAAACTTTGGTGACCAGGCCGGGGATGGGTGCTTTGATGATCTGTTCTTTGGGTTCTGCTTTGTGTTGCCGTACAAACTGATCCAGAATCAGGTTTTGTTCGTCCACAACACTGGCTTCCAGTAATTCTCCATTGACGTACAATTGATATTCACCATTGGAAGATTGCATCTGTAATAGATAACTCTTTCCATTCAAAATTAATGAATAGCAGCCGTTACCAATTTCTACCCAATCGTA
>CAYNLJ010000265.1:0-3580 GCA_964398005.1 uncultured Caldithrix sp.
GTTTCACTGGCCACATAAAGATAATGTATTAATTAAAAAAATATAAAACATCATGAAGAGAATGACGATAATTATATCAGTTAAAAAATTGAATTATTTTTGTGCTATTGGACAATGCCGGATTTTTCATAAAAGTTATTTTAAAATTAAATAAAACTCAGGAATAATGGCCATGCAAAATAAGAATAAAAAAGGCTACAATGAAAATATTTTAACCACCGAGTCAAATTTAACCGGTCTGGCCGGTCTGTTTGAAAAATTATTGCGACGTTTCAGGACCGGCATGTTTTTAGCAGCGTTACTGCCTTTATATCTGGTTGGCATTCTGGCTATGGGCATTTCGGCCACGCCAGGGATCTATTTATTCTTTTGGGTCAAGGCAGCTACGGCACATTGGTTCCCGGTTTTGCATTATTTAGCAATAAGTACTACTGCTGTTTCCGCTTATTTTATTTACGGCTTTTGTCTGATCTTTGTCGTTCCTTTTTTTAACTTCATCCTGCCCTTCCGCATTAAACCCTTTCGGGGCAATTACTATTCATTCCAGAGTGTACCCTGGTATATTCATAACGCCTTAACCTATATTGTACGTTATACGTTTCTGGAATTTATTACACCCACACCGCTGAATGTACTTTTCTACAAAATGATGGGAATGAAGGTAGGCAAAGGTGTCCACATCAATACCACTAATATCTCTGATCCCGGCTTAATCGAACTGGGTGATCATGTAACCATTGGTGGTTCGGCGACTATTATTGGGCATTATGGTCAAAAAGGCTATCTGGTTTTGGAAAAAGTAAAAATTGGTGATGGAGTAACAATTGGTATGAAAGCCACCGTCATGGGAAATGTAGAAATCGGCAGGGGAGCCATGATTGGTCCACATGAAGTCATTCTACCCAAATCGCGTATTCCTGCCTATCGGAAGCCACCCAAAAACAACAATCAAAATACACCACAAGAAGATGAAACGGAAGTCAAGAAAAAAGTTAGTTGATCGTACACACTACTCAAAGTCCCAATGAGCCCAATGTTCCAGTTCGACCACAACGTTACCGACAAAGACCTTCATTAATGCCTTTAAGGGTACGCGCCGTTCGTCAGCCGTAAACCAGCCTTTGTAATCTCCGGTCACGCCTGCTATTCCTTTGATATGAAATGTTCCCTCGACACGTATTGTTTTAAACTTTTTATCAATAGCCTTAATTTTAAGGGATTCTAACTCATCTGCAAAGTACATGTCCAAGGGGCCGGTTACATCATTAATAAAAGTGTACAAATTAAATCGATTTGACGGTTGGGCATTACCCCTGGCAAAAAAGGTTAATGAAATTCCGTCGTAAAGAGTGTGTTCAAGAGGAATGATTTTATGTTCAACAACTTTTGTAGTGTCATCAGCATCTATTACCTGCATCAAAGCTTGTTTTTTCTGATAATCAAACTGGTACAATAGTAAATTGCGATCCCCCCCATTGTTCTCATTCACTATGTAAACTACCGGCCGGAATAACGAATCGACCAGACACTCATATTTGTTGTGGATATTAACAAAGATCAACACCGGATTGGAATCCATCAGCAAACGAATGCGGTAAAGCTTTTGATTATTGATGCGTACCGTATCTTCAATGGACATTTTTAAAGTGCCCAATCGAATGAAAGACCAGCGTACTTTCCAGGTCAGTTTTTCACCAACCTGCCATTTAAAGGCAGGCAACTTATTATCTGTTGCCTTTAATAAAATAGGTAGACTAAAAAAAAGCAGAAACAGCCAAACTATTTTCCGCATAGCATTTCCCTTTTAGAGAATTGAAGTGTTACCAAAATAAATATTATTAATCAATGGTTCAAGTACAAATCGATCAATCCTTAACATTACTCAAGATTTAAAATATGAACTAAAACGGTTAAAATTTCGGTTCTTAATTTTTGATCAGGAGTGCTTTTTCCCCTGCGTACACTTTCTGTTTGGTATTTACAATAGGATAATTTATGCAGCATCAAGGAAATAATTTCTTCGGTTTGTATGTAGAGGAATGCTTTCATTTATGAATGAATCTAGAAATAGCCAGTCTGTTGTGACCCAATTTATCCGGAACAAGGAGTGTGATTCAGAGAGTAAATGTTCTCAAAAATTTAATCAATCTGACTTTTTAAAATTCCTTTAGGCGGAATCCTTTGAAAAAATTATTAAAAATATCAATTCTTTCTCGATTAATTGGGCTATATTTCGAATGCAATCCCTGAGTTGATATTGAAATCCGCATCAAGTATGGAAAGATAAAATTGAACAACTCAAATTTTTTCAAAAAGGTTTAAAATTAAAACAGGGAGCCGGAAACCAGCTCCCTGTTAATCTCATCCCTGACTGCTACTTCATCAGCAGCATTTTCCTGGTCTGAACAAAGTCACCGGCTTTAATCTGGTACATGTAAACACCAGAAGCCAGATTAGAAGCATCAAAGGTTACCTGATGCGTTCCGGCAGCCTGTTTTTGGCTGACCAAAGTAGCCACCTTTTGGCCTAATACATTGTAAACCGACAGTTCAACCTGTGTGTTTTTAGCTAATGAATAAGCAATGGTAGTGGTCGGGTTGAACGGGTTCGGGTAGTTCTGTTCCAGGCGGAAATCGGAAACCACATTCAGATTGTCTTCCAGAGCCGTTTGTACACCAGCAGTATCACCAACCCAGGTGTAGCTCCAGAATTGTGCGCCCTGCCAGGAAGTGTCGTTATTCTTTTCAGAATAGGACAAAATACCTTCGCGGACATTGGTAGCATCTGAATCGTGGAAGACCAGATCCAGCGGAATACGCATACCGTTCACCGGATGGAATCGTGTATCGCCAGCTGCGCCACCGGTTACTAAAGAATCCAGCGGGATTCTTACTTCGACGGCCCAATCCGAAGCGCCAAAATCGGTAAAGTTGTAGTTGTCCGAAGGATTGGGGAACATGGCCGGCGTAAAACCAACCTGATCCACATGCAAACCATCTTTTAACAGAATGATTTTGTAATCAGGTTCTTCGCCTCTTTCAAATCCATAGTGCTGATGGGTAAAATTGTACAGGCCGATGTAAACTTCAATAGCATCGTCTTCCCAGAAATTGCCAGCCGGATCGTAACTGTAAATATCATCCAGCACGTCAAACGCCATGTACAGATATTCATCATCCACGGCTAAGAAGCAGGTGGCGGTCATATCATCATCGCTATCGAATGTACCACCAGCCACATGGCTTACAGATGGCATCAGTTCGAACGGCATAATCACCGCCGGATCCCATTCGCTGACATCACCATCGGCAGCAAAATTAGTCGGCGGAGTCAGAGATATGGTGGGGATGCCTTTAGCCAAATTGTCAATGCCACCGGAAACACCGGCTTCAGAAACATTACCCGAGGCATCTTTACAGGTCACGGCATAATATTTGGTAACCGTTTTGTCTTTCAGCGGATAGTAGATGAAATGTGCAACTGATTGAGTTCCTTCCGGTACGTTTTCAGCAACAATTTCAACACCTTCAGCCGTCACATCGGTAATGGGATTGTCAGAAGTGTAAACCGTGTAAGTTTC
>CAYNLJ010000266.1:0-3576 GCA_964398005.1 uncultured Caldithrix sp.
CCCATCAGGAAGGGAAAACGAAGAATCCCTTCCAACAAAACATGGATTTTCCCCCTCGCTAAAACAGAAACTCAGAATGACAGGGAGTGCCTATTCTGCTGAAGGCCGCATCTTTAGCAAAAAGAAGGGGACCTCTGCCGGTCCCCTTCCAGAGATGCATCATCGTTATTGTTCAACGGCCAGCATGTTCATGACAGCAGCACGGTTGGGTGCAGACAGTTTGTTGAAGATGGCGGCCCGATTTTCAACCGCTAATTTGTTGAGTACGGCAGCCTTATTGGCTATGGCCATGCGATTCAAAATAGCTGCCTGGTTAGGAACACTCAGCTTATTCCAGATGGCCAGACGATTTTCGACAGCCAATTTGTTAAAGATGGCAGCTTTATTGGGCACGGCCAGCTTATTCCAGATGGCAGCTTTGTTGGCCCTGGCCAGGCGATTGAAAACGGCCAGCTTGTTTTCAACAGCCAGTTTATTGAAGATGGCCGCTTTTTCTTTGACAGCCAATTTGTTCCAGATGGCCTGGCGCTTTTCAGCGGCTAATTTGTTATTCAAAACAGCAGCCCGGTCGGGAACGGCCAGCTTGTTCAGGATAGCCGCACGTTGATCCACGGCCAGCTTGTTCAGCAGAGCAGCCTTGTTATCGGCCGACAGCTTGTTCCAGATGGCCGCTTTGTTTTCCATGGCCAGCTTGTTGAGGATGGCCGCGCGCTGGTCCACAGCCAACTTATTCCACATGGCTTCTTTGTTCTCCACAGCTAACTTGTTCCAGACGGCTGCCTTATTCTCCATGCTCATCTTGTTCAAAATGTCCGCTTTGTTTGCCATGGCCAGTTTGTTAAAAACCGCCGCTTTGTCTTCGTCGCTGAGCATATCCAGGATTTGTGCTTTGCTGGAATCGGGCAATGCAGTCATTTTTTCTCCCAATGCCAGATCCTTTTCACTAATCTGTTCGGAACGATATTTCTTCACTTTTCCGATGGTTCCGCTCAACTGATCTTCGTCTTCCGGCCAGGGGTAGATAAAGGCAAAGTAGATGACCACTACCACTAAAAAAGTCAGGCCACTTAGTAGCCAGACAGATCGTTTGTTTGATTGCCCTCTCATGACAATCCTCCCTTCTTTAAATGTTAGTTTTAAATGAACCGTTTTACGGTCTCATTAAAAATACATTTCAAAAAAAGAAAAGTTGTTGTTAAAGTTCTGTAAAAACAGCGCAACTTCCGCCTGAGGCGGATCAGCATTACAATTAATGCTTCGTTCGTGCAAAAAAGGAAGGCGTCCCTGGCCTTGAGGTTAAAGACTTAAAATATGATCGAATATTTCCTTATTCTCAACCAAAATCTTAACGCTTAGGGAAGCAGTTCTATTGAGCTTACGCAGGCTTAAAGAAATAGACAAATCATTCTTCGTTTGTATTTTTAGTTGATTTTCCTGCCCGACAAATGAAAAATTAATCTGCGGGTCGGAAACCATTGACTTTAATTGCAATTTTTGGGAATCAAATTCAAGCTTCAAAACAAGTTGGCTTTTGGGTTTTAGTGAAATGTGCAGCTGGCTTTCCTTTGCTGAACTTTGCCATCCGATGATTCCTGTAGCGAATGAAGATTCTATGGGAACCTGTTGTTCTGCTGTTTTCATTGTACCCAAAACAAACTGATTGCCGCGCCTGCCAGGCCCGGGTATTTGCAAAACAATAATGGTAAATACCAGGGCACTGACGACAACACCCAAAACAAAAGCATAGGATGGACGCAACCTGAAGGCATCGAGCCATTGACCCAAAGCAGAAAAATCGAACCACTTCTTTTTCTTTTTCACGTAACGACTGGCATCCAAACCATTCATGATGCTTGTTTTTAGCGATGCAGACACTTCCACCGGCGGTACCTGGTCTAATAATTCTTTCATCTTTTTCATTTTTTGATAGTACTGTTCGGCATCAGGATTTTGCTGAAGCAAATTTTCAAGCTGTTGCTGTTCTTCATCCGAGAGCAGCCCATCCAGATGACGATTAATCATCTCTTTAATTTTTTCATCCATCATGGTAAATATCCCAATTTTTCCAGAGCCTCTTTCAATTGTTGTCGGGCTGCGTACAAACGCGATTTAATGGTCTTTGTCGGAATATCCAGGAATTCGCTTATTTGCTGATAGGAATAGCCCTGAAAATGTTTTAGTACAATTAAAATCTGTAAAGACAGATCCAGCGTTTCCAGAGCCCGACGTAAATTTTCATTTAATTCCACAGACCGGTATGCTTCTTCCGGATTTTTCTCCTTTGTTACCAGACCATCTTGTAACGGTTCCAGTCGTTTCCTTTGTTTTAAGTAATTTAGGGTTTCATTAATGGCAATCCGGTACAACCAGCTAAAAAATTTCTGCCTGACATTAAACTTTTCCAGATTTTCATATGCCTTGACAAAAGCTCTCTGCGTTAGTTCTTCGGCTTCATCCCAGTCGTGCACCATGCGGTAAACTGTGTTAAAGATCGGTTGTTGGTAACGTTCAACCAAAGAGCCGAAGGCGTTTACATCTCCTTTTAAACAATCCTCTACAAATTTTCGATCTGCATCTTCTACCATAAATACAACCAAAAGATGAAATAGTTTTTAAAAATCAGACCAATAACCCTGCAATTAAATTAAGTAATTTTTTTTTGAACGACATTTTTTATTTTCTTCACCTGTTTCCCCAAAGGGAAAATGGTCTGTTAAACCAAAACTGAAAAAGATTACTTCACTTAGACCATCAATACGAATTCTAATCATTGGATTCAAAAAGTTCACTCAATTTTAAACAGCAAATCAAAGCCGGCGTACTTAAAAATTTCCCGGATATGTTTGTTAAGATTTTTAATAATCAATTCTTGCCCATTGTTCATCAGACGTTTTTGTGTTTTTAACAAAACGCTTAATCCGGCGCTGGAAATGTAATCCAAATCTGTAAAATCAACTTTGGTTGTCTCATTAATTCGTTCAAACAGTTCAGTTGCCCTTTCCACCTGACTGGCATCAAAGCGGCCCTGCAGAATAACTTCCTGATTTTCATTAAAGTGGATTTCAAACATCTTTTTCCCCCAGGTATTTGGTTAGGGTGATTGTGTATTCTCCGGTTACTTTATTATAATTGTAATCAAGTTCATCCACCATCTTTTTGACAAGTCGCAACCCGAGCCCACCAACAGGGCGTTCATTTAAAGGCAAGGTGTGTACCCGGTTTTCGTGTCGGACAATATCAAAAGGTTTGGACACGATATCTGAGAGGAAAACCTTGATTTTGCTGCCGTTTTTTTCGATCCGGAGCCGGATTGGACGGGTGGTTTGAGGATTGTATTTGACAAAATTGGTAAAGATTTCTTCCACAGCCAGATTTAAAGCAAAGGCCATATCTGAATCGATTTGTTGTTTTTGATAAAAATCCTCTAAAAAGTCAAAAATATCGGGAATACTTTTGAGTTCTCTTTTAAAGTCCATAAATTTTTAACTTCTGTTTTTTCAGCGAACTTTTTATAACAAAAGCTTTTATTCTTTAAACTATTTTTACCACCACCAACGCCTGATCATCTTTTTGTTC
>CAYNLJ010000267.1:0-3568 GCA_964398005.1 uncultured Caldithrix sp.
TTAAATTTACAAAAAATTTTAATGTACAAGAAGATGCATTGAATATTTAAATTCATCTTCTACAAAGATGTCTAAATTTTCGTAATCGATCAAGGCTACTTAGAATATATAAGCCCGGACAGAAGGTTCAAATCTGAATTAGTCATAAAAGCACACAGAACAATTTAAGAAATTTTGAATGTTGAATTTTGAGTTTTGAATGCTTTTGAAATTGTCACCTGTTTCAGTTGCCTGATATAAAACGACCATTTAATTTTCAAACTTCAAACTTCGAACTTCTTCTTTTGTCAAATCCTGAAATATGTTGTAATAAAAAAGCCGCTTTACCAGCGGCCTATCTTGGATTAGTTCTTAGCTTGTTCCTTATTTTTCCTTTTGCGTGGACGCGTTTTTCCATAAGAGCCTCTGAAAATTTTTCCACGCCGGGTTCTGCGATCACCTTTTCCCATCAATCCTCCAATCTTTTTATTACCGAAGGTAATTTAATAAAATTGAAAAAATGAGGCAAATCCCAAAAGCAACATTACTGCAGTCCAGGAGACTCCAAAGCAGCACACCGCTCCTTTAAGGAATTTTGAATTTTGAGTGATGAATTCTGAATGGTTTTTAAAGTTATTCCTTAATTCCTGATTCCTGATTCCCAGTCCCCAATTCCCAGCTTATTTCGAATTTCACCCTTCAAACTTTTTTATGGTGAGAAAACATCAAACTTTTCCTCCATGAAAAAAGTTTTCTCTTGTTTTCATTTACTCTCTTTTGGACGGAATAGACTGCTTAAAAAATTGATTTTAAATGCTTCTCCTTCTATATTATTTTTATCGGGAAATACTTATTAATTCGGAGAGGAATATGGAAAAGGAAGATTTGAAACAGTATTCGTTTTCAACGCTTTGTGTGCACGGGTCCGGTGGTGCCGATCCTGCTACAGGAGCTATCAGTGTACCCATCTATCAGAGTTCGACTTTCAAATTTAAGAGCGCCAAACATGGAGCTCAGTTGTTTTCCGGTGAAAAAGAAGGTTATGTTTACACCAGACTTGGAAATCCCACTCAGGCTGCATTTGAAAGAGAAATGGCCTTTTTGGAAGGTGGAGAAGCAGCCCTGGCTTTTGCTTCGGGCATGGGGGCGATTTCAGCTGTCATTTTTGCCTATTGTCAGGCTGGAGATAACCTGGTTTCTACAAACACCCTTTATGGCGGAACACATAATTTGTTCAAGGAAACGTTACCACGCTTTAATATTGAAGCCCGGGAAGTAGATACCACAAATTTGGAAAATGTTATTAATGCCATTGATGACAAAACGCGTCTTTTGTACATCGAAACACCGGCCAATCCCACATTAACCATCACCGATTTAAAGGCCTGTGTCAAAATTGCCAGAGATTACAAAATTCCGCTGGTAGTTGACAATACCTTTGCCACGCCCTATTTTCAACGTCCTCTGGAATTTGGGGCAGATGTGGTGATTCATTCGGCGACCAAGTATATTGGAGGGCATGGCGATACCGTGGCCGGGGTGGTTGTTGGCAAAAAAGATTTTATCGATGAATTGCGGGGTAAATTTCTGCGTGATTTAGGGGCGGTGATCAGTCCTTTGAATGCCTGGTTATTGGTGCGTGGCTTAAAAACGTTAGCCCTGCGCATGGAAAAGCATCAGCAAAATGCTACTAAAGTGGCCAAGTTTTTACAGTTCCATCCCAAAATCAAGAGGGTTTGGTATCCCGGCCTGACCACCCACCCGCAACATGAACTGGCCAAAAAACAGATGTACGGCTTTGGCGGCATGATCAGTTTTGAAATCAAAGGAGGTCGTCGGGCAGGGGAACAGTTGATGAATTCGGTAAAACTGATCACCCTGGCCGTGAGTTTAGGGGATGTTGATTCATTGATTGAACACCCGGCGTCCATGACGCATTCTACTTACTCGGAAGAAGAGTTGGCCCAGTGTGGCATTACCGAGAGTCTGGTACGCTTGTCCGTGGGGGTGGAAGATGCCCGTGATCTCATCCAGGACCTTTCTCAGGCATTGCGCAAAGTAAAAATTTAACATTTTTGAATCGGCCTCTGGTGTCCCGGTCGGCTGACCACCGACCTTTTGGCCTTCGTCCCGGAAGATCAGATACCAGGGGCCGTTTCTTCATTTTTCTCATTATCAGAATCAATTTTTAAGAAGGGAATGATATGCGTGTTTTGGTAACCGGTGGCGCCGGCTTTATTGGTTCTCACTTATGCGAAACGCTGTTAAATAAAGGACATGATGTTCTCTGT
This sequence comes from uncultured Caldithrix sp., assembly GCA_964398005.1. Taxonomy (GTDB): domain Bacteria; phylum Calditrichota; class Calditrichia; order Calditrichales; family Calditrichaceae; genus Caldithrix. The sequence continues at coordinate 2,271 of CAYNLJ010000267.1, forward strand.
CTGGACAATTTCTTTACAGGTACAAAAGAAAATATCTGGCATCTGATGGACAACAAACACTTTGAATTGATTCGACACGATGTCACCCAGCCAATTCTTTTGGAAGTGGATCGTATTTACCACTTTGCCTGTCCGGCTTCTCCCGTGCATTATCAATTCAACCCGGTTAAAACGATCAAAACCAGTGTCATGGGTACCATTCACATGCTGGGCCTGGCCAAGCGGGTTAAGGCTCGTATCATGCTGGCCAGTACCTCGGAGGTCTATGGTGATCCCAAGGTACATCCGCAAAAGGAAGATTACTGGGGCAATGTCAATCCCATCGGGCTGCGCAGCTGTTATGATGAAGGGAAACGGGTAGCCGAGACGTTGATGATGGATTACCACCGTCAGAATAATGTGGATATTAAAATTGTGCGAATTTTTAATACCTATGGTCCACGCATGGCCTTAAATGACGGTCGCGTGGTCAGTAATTTTATTGTGCAGGCCCTGACCAATCAGGACATCACGGTTTACGGCCGGGGTAATCAAACCCGTTCGTTTCAGTACATTGATGATCTAATCCTGGGTGTAGAGAAAATGATGGACGCTGAAGATTTTATCGGCCCGGTCAATCTGGGAAACCCTGATGAGTTTACCATTCTGGAACTGGCGGAGAAGGTCATTGAATTGACCAATTCGAAATCAAAAATTGTCTTTCAGCCCTTGCCGGCCGACGATCCGGTGCAGCGCAAGCCGTTCATTGGTTTGGCGCGTGAAAAATTGAACTGGGAACCCAAAATTAAATTGGAAGAAGGTTTGAAGAAGACCATTCAATATTTTGATGAAACGCTGAGCCGGCAGAAATAACAGTTGCCGTCTTCAATTTACAACAGAGAGCACTAAATAGACACAAAAAAATGGGGAGTAATAAAAAGTAAATAAATCTCTGTAAGCTTTGTACCTTTTTCCTGGCCCTAATGTTAAAAAATCTTATGCCCGAGTCCTTGATGCATCCTTAAGACAATGGTAACTGCGATTCAGGAATTTAAGTTAAAAACCTGCATGTCCTGAATCATGCTGGACCCTTCAACGCTTACACCCATATACCCTCAACTCTTAGCTCTCTCCCTCTTGGAAAACGCCGTTTCCCGCCTTAAATTAAAATTGTTCCAAATCTTATACCCAGGAAAATTGCTATGCTAAAACTAACAAAAAATCCATTTTCCTTTTTCTTTTTTCATTTTTCCTTTATCCTTTGCCATCAATGTAAAATACGGCTTTTCAGTAATATTTTATTTTTATTTATTTTTTAT
>CAYNLJ010000268.1:0-3546 GCA_964398005.1 uncultured Caldithrix sp.
GTACGTTCGGCTTTAAAAACGCTGTGGTTCCGAACAACTCAAATGTCACAATCTTTAGAACCCTTAAACTAAACAATGCACCACAGCCCCTACTCTTACACTCTTATACTCTTATACCCTTATACCCTTATACCCTTCCCACTTTAACTTTTCCAACTCAACCATTTTCGCATTCAAGAAAACTTTCATTTCTCCATCATTTCTATTAATTTTAAGCAGTTAATTAAATCAAGCGATTGCAGATGAACTTAAAACGAGCAGTTCAGAATTTCTGGCATTTGAGTCGGCCGCTCAATGTTTTTATTGCCATGTTAACCATACTGGTTGCCGCCTTTATTTCACCACAGTTTCAGTTGAATTACAAACTTTACCTGGCCATTTTGATTGCGGGCCTAATGACTGCCGGTGCTAATATCATTAATGATATTTATGATATTGAAATTGACCGCATCAACAAACCGCAACGGCCACTGCCTTCAGGTAAGGCAACCACAAAAGAAGCCTGGACTTATTTTGTTATAAGTTATTCGGCAGCTTTTTTGCTTTCCGCATTTTGTGGTTGGGCCATGTTGGTCATTGCCCTGGTTATTGGTCTTTTATTAATTATCTACAGCATGCGATTAAAGCGCACCGTGCTCTGGGGCAATTTAACCGTAAGTCTGGCTACGGCTGTGGCCTTTATTTACGGGGCCCTGTCCGTGGGGGATTGGCAAAGCGGAATTATTCCGGCACTTTTTGCCTTCCTGTTTCATTTAGGCCGTGAAATTATTAAAGACATGCAGGACCTGGAAGGAGATGTGCTGAATGAAAGTATTACCTTTCCTGCCCGATATGGAATGAAAGCTTCCATATTGTTGGTAAACAGTGTTTTTATTTTATTGATTGTGCTTACCTTTTTACCTTATATTCTTAATGTGTACGATGATGTCTACTTTTGGCTGGTACTCTCAGGGGTCGATCTGGTTCTTGTCGCTGTCTCCATCATTCTTTGGATAAAAAATGACAAAGCCTTTTTAGGGCAAATCAGTCATTTATTAAAATTAGATATGTTAATTGGTTTGGCAGCTATCTATTTAGGAAGTTAATATGTTGTTCTCATTGATTGAAAGCCTGGAACGAATTGATATAGTTCTGGCTTCCGCATCCCCACGCCGATTTGAATTGTTAAAGCAAATCGGTCTGGAATTTAAGGTCGTCCCTTCAAATCTGGACGAAGAAATGGTCGGGAACGACTCGATTGATGAATTGGTTAAAAACAACGCAAAAGCCAAAGGGTTAAAGGTGGCTGAACATTACCCGAATGCACTGGTGATTAGTGCCGATACCGTAGTTGCTTTTGAAAGGAAAATTTTAGGTAAACCGGCCAATGAAGAAGAAGCTTTTGATATGTTAAAGTTATTGAGTGGTAAAACACATCAGGTTTACACAGGCATCGGATTATTTCTGAAAAAGTATGAAGGATTAAAGTTGGACGCAGTTTGTACGAATGTAACCTTTCGCCGGCTGAGCGAAGACGAGATCTGGGCTTACATTAATACGGGTGAACCATTCGATAAGGCGGGTGCCTATGGTATCCAGGGGCAGGGCGCTTTACTGGTAGAACGGGTCGAAGGTTGTTATTACAACGTGGTTGGTTTTCCGCTGGCCAAATTCTATTTAATGCTGAATGAGTTTTTAAAGCATTATATCATTTAAATGGTTATGGACAAGATGAGTCAGAAGAAGCGAATTTTGATGATAGACGATGATAAACACATGCATCGCATTTTGCAACTCTATTTGAGCGGCAGAGATGTGGAAGTGGTGGGTGTGACCAGCGGTCGCATGGCTTTGCACAAGCTTGAACAGGAATCCTTTGATTTGATTTTAACCGATATTCAAATGCCAGGCATGGATGGAAAAGAACTGATTAAGAATATTCGGGCTCAATTTCCTGAACTGCCTATTTTAATCATTTCCGCCTATGAAGAAGAAAAATTTCAGGATGAAATTAATTCCTCCAATAATATTCAGATAGTACCCAAACCGTTTGATCAGAATACCATATTAGAAAAAATTGAAACCTTCTTAAAACTGGACAACCGTTCCGAAGTATGATCGATACCTGTTTTAATTAAAAATTGAAATGTATTGTTGAAAAATAGTAATTTACACTCTGTTTAAATCAAATTAACTGGTCGCTGAATGAGTTTATTGTTAGCTGTTTTAGGGCTGTTGCTCTCTTTTTTATTTGCTGGGGCCGAAGCGGCTTTTACCGCATTTAATAAATTACGTCTGGAAATCTGGAAAAAACAGAACATTGGTTTAATCCAACCATTGCTTTATTTTCACAAACACCCAGAAGATTTTTTTTCCACCATTTTATTTGGAAATAATATTGCCAATATTTTGACTACTACCTTCGCTACGGTTTTGTTAATCGAATACCTGGATGAAGGAAGTACCTGGCTGCTGATTACAGCCTGCATCCTTATTTTAGGCGAAATTATTCCGAAGAGTTTGTTCCGCAGCCTGGTTAATCAGATAGTCAGACCCGTCATGTTTTTGATCTATTTGTTTTTCTTCATATTTAAACCAGTGATAAAGTTTTTGAATTTTCTGGTTGATTTGTTTCTGAATCTTTTCAAAATCAAGCACGAAACGACCAAAGATTTTTATTCCAGGGACGAATTGCAGTTATTAATCAAGGAAGGATATGGGAATGGTAAAAACAAAGTTCCGGAAATAAATTACATCGACAAAATTTTACATTTTGGCAATATCAAAGTCAAAGAGGCCATGACACCACGCACCGAAATGGTCGCAGCGCCGATTACCATTTCGATTGAAGCATTAAAACAGTTGTTTATCAAGCACAATGTCATGCACATTCCCATATACAAAGAGAATCTGGACAATGTCATAGGAATTATCTTTTTATGGGAATTATTCAATGGTGCCCGACAGGTTAAAGAAATATTATCACCACTGGAAATGGTGCCGGAAAATGTAAGCTGTGCGCGGTTAATGCAGGAATTCAAAGCAAAAAATACTTCGGTGGCTCTGGTGGTTGATGAATACGGCGGCACGGCCGGGCTTGTGACCATGGATGATCTGATCAACACAATGTTTGGCGACTTTCCCGAAGCCTTTGAGGAAACCCCTAAAATCAAGAAACTAAATGACCACACCTGGTTGATGGATGGCAATTTTCCCCTGGATGAACTAACGGAAATTACTGAAATTGAATTTCCTTTGGGTGATTATGAAACGGTGGCAGGTATGGTACTGGATAAATTAGGCCACATTCCTGAAAAAGAAGAGCAGGTTCAATTTGCAGATTTCCGGGTTGTAATAACGGATGCCAGTAGCAGACGCATTAAGCAGGTTAAACTGATCAAAAATTTAGAATAAATAAGCCCCGACAGAAGGTTCAAATCTGAATTAGTCACAAAAGCACGCAGAACAATTTAAGAAATTTTGAATGTTGAATTTTGAGTTTTGAATGATTTTTAATTATTCTCAATACTTAAAACTTAATTAAACCGAAGTCTGTAATATTTTGAA
>CAYNLJ010000269.1:0-3536 GCA_964398005.1 uncultured Caldithrix sp.
CATCAAACTGGAATCAATATATGGTCCTTTTTTTACAGATCTTGCCATGCCTGTACTCTCTCCATTTATTTACGACGCTTTACGATGTAAGCATCTGACTTTTTATTCTTTTTCCGTGTTTTGTAACCTTTTGCCAGCTGACCCCAGGGTGAAACCGGATGCCCACCACCGGAGGTCTTTCCTTCACCACCACCCATGGGGTGATCGATTGGGTTCATGGCAACACCACGTACGTGAGGTCTGCGACCTAACCAGCGTGAACGACCTGCTTTACCGATCGAGATATTCATGTGGTCGATATTTGAAACCTGTCCGATAGTTGCGTAACAACGCGCATGAATTCTACGCATTTCACCGGAAGGCAATTTGACCAGTGCCCACTTCCCTTCTTTGGCTGCCAGTTGCGCTGAAGTACCAGCGCTGCGTACTAACTGAGCGCCCTTTTTCTCACGCATTTCAATGGCATGAATGGTTACACCAACCGGAATTTTTTCCATGGGCAAGGCATTACCAACCCGAATTTCTGCATTTTCACCGGACATGATTTTGTCACCAACTTTTAATCCATCCGGTGCAAGAATGTAACGCCTTTCACCGTCTGCATATTTTACCAAAGCAATACGAGCCGTACGATTGGGATCGTATTCAATGGTTTCAACAGTTGCCGGAATATCTCTTTTATCTCTTTTAAAGTCAATAATACGATATCTACGTTTATGGCCGCCACCACGATGGCGTGATGTTACGCGTCCATTATTGTTTCGGCCACCACTCTTTTTTAGGGGCTGTAATAACGGACGATACGGTGTATCGGTAGTAATTTCCGAAAAATCACTTACCGTTTTGAACCGCAATGCCGGTGTGATTGGCTTAAATGTTTTGATTCCCATCAGACTACTCCACTCGCATATTAAGCATTTGTAAACAGATCAATTGATTCACCTTCGTGTAAAGTCACGATGGCCTTTTTCCAGGTCGGACGACGGCCTTCAAAACGGCCGGCTCTGGTTAGCTGTGTACGTTTTTTGCCGTACACCACCATGGTCCGCACAGATTTAACTTTAACACCAAACTTTTTTTCTACCGCTTGCTTAATTTCTATTTTATTGGCATTCATATTTACTTTGAATGCGTATTTATTTAATTCATCCTGCAAACGGGCCATCTTTTCGGTGAAAACCGGTGCAATTAAGATTTGTTTTTCTTTCATTGGGCCAGTACCTCATTTACTTTTTTGACTGCGCCTTCCTGAAACAGCACCGTATCTGCCTTTAACACATCGTATGTTGAAAAGGTAACGGATTCACGTATTTCAACATTGTACAGGTTAGCAGCAGATTTAATTAATGCCGGCGCATATTCGGTTGTACATACCAGTACCTTCTTGTTTTCCAGGTTCAGGTTTTTCAGCAGATTGACCATATCTTTGGTAGAAGGTTTTTCGTAATTAAAATCCTGCACAACCATTACCTTGTTTTCTTTAGCCTTATAGCTAAGAGCCGAACGACGGGCTAATTTTTTAACTTTTTTATTCACCCTTTGTGAATAATCACGTGGCTGAGGGCCGAATACGCGTCCACCACCTACCATGTGCGGAGCGCGAATAGTTCCCTGACGAGCACGTCCGGTTCCTTTTTGACGAAACGGCTTTTTACCACCACCGGAAACTGCAGAACGATTTTTTGTGGCATGCGTTCCCTGACGACGGTTAGCTAAAATAGCCTTTACGTCTAACCAGATTACATGATCATTTGGCGTAATGCCAAATACTTTGTCGTCCAGTTCGATTTCCGTTTTGGTCTGTTGACCATCTATTCCGTAAACATTTACCTTCATGATGCACCTGTTCCAGCTTATTTAGTTCTAATTTCTACCAAAGAATTCCGGGCACCAGGCACTGCTCCCTTGAGGAACAGTAAATTGTTTTCCGGATCTACTTTAACCACTTTTACATTAACCAGTGTGTGACGTTTACCACCCATCCGGCCGGCCATTTTCATCCCTTTAAATACACGGGATGGATAAGAACTTTGACCAATGGAACCGGGGGCACGCAAACGATCAGACTGACCATGTGTTTTCGGGCCGCCTCCAAAACCATGACGTTTTACTACGCCCTGGAACCCTTTACCTTTAGTGACGCCGGAAACTTTAACCGCGCTACCCGGTTTTAAAATGTCAACTTTAATCTCATCACCAACCTTAAGGCCGTGATCAGGACCAAAGTCAAATTCTACCAGGTGGCGTTTTGGGCTTACACCGGCTTTTTTGAAATGTCCAAGCAGAGGCTTTGTTAAACGCTTTTCTTTGATGTCACCAAAGGCCAACTGAACCATGTCGTAGCCATCAGTTTCTTTGGTTTTGATCTGGGTAACGTAACAGGGGCCAGCTTTGACCACCGTTACCGGCACTACCAGACCATTTTCATCAAAGATCTGCGTCATTCCAACTTTATATCCTAAAATTCCAGCCATTACTCACTCCGAAGCTTGCTTATCAGGTTTTAATTTCAATATCAACACCAGCCGGCAGTTCCAACTTCATCAATGCATCCACTGTTTTACCGGTAGCGTTTAAGATATCGATTAATCTTTTGTGAATTCTTGTTTCGAATTGTTCTCTTGATTTTTTATTTACGTGCGGTGACCGCAATACAGTGTAAACCGAACGATCCGTTGGCAACGGAATCGGTCCGGAAATTACCGCACCGGTGGCTTTGGCTGTACGAATAATCTTGTCTGCAGATTTATCGATCAAATTATGATCGTATGCTTTTAGCCGAATTCTTATTTTTTGATTAGCCACGCTTCCACCTCTTTAATTTTATTCAATAATCTCTGTAACAACACCTGCACCTACAGTACGACCGCCTTCACGAATTGCGAAACGCAATTCTTTTTCCAATGCGATCTCTTTCTGCAGTTCTACGGTCATGGTAATGTTGTCACCAGGCATTACCATTTCAACACCTTCCGGCAGCTGAACCGTTCCGGTCACGTCAGTGGTTCTGAAATAGAACTGCGGACGATAACCGTTGAAGAATGGTGTATGACGTCCACCTTCTTCTTTCTTCAATACGTAAACTTCTGCCTTAAACTTGGTGTGCGGTGTGATAGAACCCGGCTGAGCAACAACCATACCGCGTTCCAATTCTTCTTTATCAATACCACGCAGCAACAAACCAACGTTGTCACCAGCCTGGCCTTCATCCAAAATCTTGCGGAACATTTCAACACCGGTACAAACGGTCTTTTTGTGCAGACCCAAACCAATAATTTCCACTTCGTCACCTACATGAACTTTACCACGTTCGATACGACCGGTACCTACCGTTCCACGACCAGTAATTGAGAACACGTCTTCAACCGGCATCAGGAAGGGTTTGTCAATGTCACGCTGCGGTGTTGGAATGTAATTGTCAACTGCTTCCATCAATTCTAAAATACATTTCTGCGCTTCTTCATCATCCGGATTATTCAGAGCATTCAAAGCGCTTCCCTTAATGATAGGAATTTCATCGCCAGGAAAATCATACT
>CAYNLJ010000270.1:0-3527 GCA_964398005.1 uncultured Caldithrix sp.
GTAGTAAGACATCCCTGCCCAGCCATTAAAAAGATACAGTATCATAGATAAAAATCATCATATCCATCACATTGGTGCCAGTAGGCCCGGTTTTAATCAAATGCCCAAGCTTCTCAAAAAAATGATAGGAATCATTACGCTGCAAATACGCCTGAATATCCAATTTTTTTTCTTTTACCAGCTTCCAGGTATTTTGATCAATCCAGGCACCGGCAGCATCTGTCGGGCCATCTGTGCCATCCGTGCCAATGCTGGCAAAATAGAAGGGTTGCTCTATCTTTTGCAGGTGACGAAGCATGTGCAAGACCAACTCCTGATTTCGGCCACCCAGGCCATCACCTTTTAATTTAACCGTTGGTTCACCCCCCAGTAAAATACAGCCGGGATTTTGTACCAAATTTTGCAACAATATGGTGCTTTCAAAAATGGCCGCCATCAGTTTGGAAATTTCACTAACCTCGCCCTGAAGCCGATCCGTCAGAATCACACTGTGCAAACCTTCCTCAACAGCTACTTGTTGAGCTTTTTGCAAGGCCAATAAATTATTACCCAGAATAATATTGTCTACTTTTTGAAACACGGGATCACCTTCTTTGGGTGTTTCCGGGAGCCGTCCCACTAAGCCCTTTTGTAAATAATCTTTGATGTTTTGAGGCAGTTGGTCAACTAACTGGTATTTTTCAATTACCTGCCAGGCATCCTGAAAGGTGGTTTCGTCGGCAGCCGTGGGACCGGAAGCAATGCTGGAAAGCGGATCACCAACCACATCTGACAGGATTAAGCTAACCAGCCTGGCCGGTGCAATAGAACGCGCTAATTGCCCGCCTTTAACCAACGAAACATGCTTACGCACCGCATTCATTTCTTCAATATTGGCTCCGCTGGCCAACAACAACTGATTTAACTGCTGGAGCTCATCAAGATGAATGGACGGTGGTAATTGTTCCATTAAAGCAGACCCCCCACCGCTTAGTAAAAAAATGACCAGATCGTCTGCTGTGCTTTTCTCTGCCAGTTCAAGTAACTCCCGGGTGGCACTTAAGCTGTATTCGTCCGGTACAGGGTGGCCGGCTTCCAGGACACGTATTTTTTTAGTTGGAACCCGATGACCATATTTGGTTATGACTAATCCTTCCGCAATGTGCTGGCCCATCAGTTTTTCCAGAGCCTGTGCCATGTGGGCCGAAGCCTTGCCAGCTCCCAACACATAGATATTTCTGAATTGCGAAAGATTTAGTTGTAAATCAGCCACCTCAAGGGTCTGATGATTCAGTCTGCATTGATTCAAAATCAGGTTGACAGGGTTCACCGCTTCCAAAGCAGCGTTTAACATTTTTTCGGCAATCGTTTTGAAGTTTTTCATGGCAGAAAAATTTGCTCCTTAATTGGTTGTGTTTTAAATATAACAAAATTAATAAAATGTTAAAACTGTATGGTCAATTATCTCATTTTACTTTTCGGAGTTTTTGTCTCCAGTTGGAGTTCGATATTAATCCGCTGGATGGGTGATGTTCATCCTCTGATCATCACTTTTTACCGTCTTTTTTTTAGTGTGCTGCTGCTATTACCCGTTTGGCGTTTAAAACGCAACACTTCAAAATTCTCTGTTAGTAAAAATAAACTTTTCTTACTGGGCTTAGCTGGTTTCTTTCTGGCCATGCATTTTTTCACCTGGATTCAATCCTTACAATGGACCAGCGTGGGAAATTCCATTTTTCTGGAAAGCACGCACCCCATTTTTGCATTGATTTTGTCTTATTTTTTTCTGAAGGAAAAAGGTTCCAGGCTGGTCATTTTGGGTATTGTTTTGGCTCTGGGAGGAATTTACTTAATTGTCAGCGGCGATGTCTCCAGACAGCACATCTCCACACTTGGTGATCTGATGGCCATTTTGTCTGCTTTTTTTCTGGCGGCTTATTTGTTAATTGCCCGCTTTTACCGGCATGAAACAGCTTTAATTCCCTATCTCATTCAGGTGTACACAGGGGCGGCCGTGGTTACTTTTATTTTGTTATTGATTTTCAAGCTTAACTTCCTTGAATTAACATTAAAGAACTGGCTTTTACTGATTTTACTGGCTGTGGGTCCCAATTTAATCGGTCACTCATTGTTGAACTGGGCTTCACGCAAAATGCCCGTTTATCTGGTCAATTTAGCCATGCAGGGCGAAGCGGTCTTGGCTACCCTTTTTGCTGCGCTGTTATTAAGCGAAATTCCCACGGCTTCTTTCTACCCGGGCGCACTGCTCATTTTAATCGCCATCAGCTTCATCTTTTGGGTAAAAAAATAGGCATCGCATTTTGGTGAATGGCAGAATAGTTAGATAGTTGAATAGTAAAGTATTTGAGTTAAAGCATGCCTCGCTCTCAATATTAGCGTGTAGAAATGATACCGATTTGTTTGATTTAAGGCACGCTGTACTGCAGCCTTTTCCCATTTAGCTGGCGCCGTCCAGTCCTGTCACTCCCGACTCGTCGCGACAGCCAGACCGGCGGAACTGCCCGACTTAGTCGGGTCTGTATCAATTTGTAGCAAATTAGTTCGGTGAATTGCGGTGGCTACTAATTTTGCAGGTGGTTTTGAGCCAACCACTCTTCCGCCATTTGCACCCGTTTTTTAATGGAAGGATGCCCGTGAAAAAAGAACTCGACCAACGGATGCGGTTCTTTGTCGGTTAAATTTTGTTCACTCAGTTTTAACAAAGCATTGGCAAAGGCCTGCGGTTGGCTGCTGTGCTGTAAAGCGTACAGATCGGCCTGCCGTTCGTAATGGCGACTCACAGCATTACTCAATGGTGAAACCAGCAAAGTGTAAACCGAAAGAATCAAAGCGATTAATGGCAAAGCTGCCAGGTCGGCTACCCCGCTAAAACCCATTGTTACAAGCAATTTCTTGTAAAGCAAATCGACCAGGTAAAATCCCACAAAGGTCTGCAGCGTCCCCAAAGCCATCAACTTGTACAGATGTTTGTGCACAAAATGGCCAACCTCGTGCGCAAACACAGATTCGATTTCATCGGCAGAAAAATTCTCCAGCAAGGTGTCGCCAATGATGATGCGTCGCGACTTACCCAGGCCGGTAAAGGCAGCATTGGCTTTTTTGGTTTCTTTGCTCATGTTAAAGCGGTAAATACCCTGCAAATCAAAGCCCCCGATCTCTGCCAGGCGTTGCATTCTCTGTAAAAGCTGTTCGTCATCAAGGGGTTCAAATTTGTAAAACAGTGGGAAAATCAATTGAGGCGCCAGACGTCCCAATAATACAGAAAAAACAAAGACGACCACGCCCAGCCAGAACCACCAGCTTTGCGGAAAATGCAATAACAGGAAATAAAAGGCCAGTAGCAAAGGCAAACCAATTACACTACCAACCAGAGCAGCCTTCAATTTTTCCCAACACCATCCCCAAAAACTTTGATTCGACAGCTGAAAACGGTGTTCTAAAATGAAACCACTGTAAAAACTGAAAGGCCAACTGAACAGCGAAAGCCCCGCTCCGCTAATACCCACAAACAGCAGAAAGCGCAGGTA
>CAYNLJ010000271.1:0-3489 GCA_964398005.1 uncultured Caldithrix sp.
ACATCATAAGTGTAGTTCACAAACCCGGTAATCCATTTACCATAGCGTTTGGTCAGTGTAAATTCAACACCCCGAATATCTTCATAATTCAGATCAGACATTTTGTAATAACTAACAGTACCATTAATGTTTCGGTAGTAAACCCAACTTGGCTGGTTACTGACATCTTTGTAATAACCGGCAATTTTCAGCAAAAACATATTAAAAAGATTGTGCTCGTAGCCTAACTCATAAGCCACGGTTTTTTCGAAACGCAATTCAGGATTACCCAGATAGGTTACCAGTCCGTTTGACTCCCTTTGCAATCGAAAACGATAGGAAGAGGCCGGTTCGGTCCTGAAGTGGCCGTAATTGAAATAAAGTTTGGCATTCTCAGATATCGGATGTGAAATTCCTAAACGTGGGCTGATGGCGAATTGTGCTTTGGCCTTTTTGCGCGGAACAGCTTCTTCAATGGTATTGCCATAGCCGGCTTTCAGGTACGGATCGTACGGCGACAACTGATACCAATCCACATCCGGATCGGAATAATCCAGGCGCACACCAAGATTGGCGATAAAGCCTTCGTATTCCAATTTATCCTGAACGTAAGCGCCAAGCCGATAAGGTTTCACTTTGTAAATCATACTACGCGTCCAGGTGCTCATGCTTGGGCTGTAGGTTCCGGAATTGATATCATAAATATTGTAAACAAAGCGTAAACCGGTTTTGACCTGATTTTTACTGTTAATCTGACTGGTTAAATTGAAATCAAATGAATAGGTCGAAATCACACTGCGATCGCGACCTAAGTTCATCCAGCCACCCATGCTCGTGCCGTCAATCCCGGCTACAGCGTAGCCCCAGTAACCGTAAGGCGCTTCATCAGTAAAATAACCTGGAACGGGTTCGTATTTTTTGCTGGTGTCACGCATCGCCATCTGAAAAGTTTTGTAACGGCTTACCTTGTACTGAACACTGGCATCATAAAACGTACGTGATGATAATGCATGGGTCATCTTTACACCCAGCAGTGTGCGATAAATGTCCCCAGGACTAAAATAACCCGGCATGTACAAAATACTGGCACCTGTACTGCTGCTCAACAAATCAGCTACTTCCGATTGCGATCTCAGTAATCGACCAGTTGGTGTGGTCGTCCATTGATAGGGTGATACAGAAAAGACTTCACCATAGGTGCCGGTCAAAATGACTTTAATATTGCTGGAAGGATTAAAAGTGTATTTTAATTGGGTCTGCTGTTCATTGTAACCACTGCGGGACAGTGGAAACACAAATAATTCTTTAGTTTTGTAAAAACTTAAATGAAATCTTCCTTTGTATTTGCTTTTCCATCCGGGCACCATTCCGGTTAAGGGATCGGGGCCGGTTAACGACATATCAATCACGTAGTCCGGTTCATGGACTTCACCCTGACGGCGGCGTTGCCATTCAAACAGACGTTTGGCTCCATCCGGCGTCAAATCATTGGATGGATCATTGTCCTGAAGTGTGGCAAACGAAATGGCATTCCAGCCCTGAAACTTTGGGTACTGACGCTGGGTGTAATCATCCCAGGCACCATTGTTGGTTCCGGTCCACATGACAGCAGGATCAAAATAGGGTTTATTGAAATAAGAATCCCGACTGTAGAGGGATGGGCCAAAATGTTTTTTAGCCTGCCCTAAAAACGAGATGTCCCTTACATTGCTAAAAATGCTCAAATTGTATCGATCGGTGCTTCCTTCTTTGGTTACTACATTTACCAGGCCAGCACGCAAGTCACCATATTCCGCATTGAATCCACCGGTTTGCACCTGAATTTCTTCGATGGCGCTGATACTGTTAAAGGAATACGGCATGTTCGATCTTTCATCATTCATGGAAAGCCCATCAACCATGTACAACACCTGACGCGGGCTGCTGCCACGAACGATGATGCCATCAGCGCTGGATTCGATGCCGGCCTGCAAAACCAGGGCCTGATTTACACTGGTAATGGGCAGATTTTCAATGGCTTTGGCTTCCAAATTTAACTGACTGTTGGAAATGTCCTTAACCACGATTGGACGGCTGGCTTCTACCACAACGGTTTCGGTTTGCAGAACTTGTTCCTGCATTTTAATATTTAACGTGGTAGTCAGATCAATACGTACGACTACATTTTTTACTTCAACAGGGGTGTAACCCACATAAGCGGCTTTTACGGTGTAAGTGCCGGGAGGAACGTTTAAAATCACAAAATAACCATCAGTATCCGTGGCTGAGCCTAACGTTTGCCCACCCACTTCAACATAAACATTGGCTCCGGGCAAAGCTTCACCGGTATTGGCATCTGTTACCAGCCCACTGATTTTTCCGGTGGTTCCTGCCCAAATTAGTGTGCTGCCTAACAGAACACCAATCAGAATTTTTGCAATTTTTAGCATAGTACATCTTTTTTTCAAAATGAAACATTAAAGGAAAATCGATGAACATTGTTAAAGATGCCAAAAGGCGTGTAAGAATAATCCAGCGCCACATTCATCCCGGAAACCGTAGGTGTAAAACCAACGCCAAAACTCATGCCCTGCTCATCTGTGGGAGTGGTGTAACCCATGCGTAAGGCCAAGGTCTTTCTCAAAACGTATTCAATACCAATATCTAACTGTTCAGGGTAATCTCTCGGGTGAGTGGCATCAATGGAAAGAAGCAGACGATGATAATCCGGATTTGTTTCTGTAAAATCAAGCACATTCATGGAAATGCCCATCTCAAAATTCAGCGGTAGCTGGAACGATTCTTCAATGTATTCGATTTCCTGAGAAAAATTGCGAATATTCATTCCAAAGACCAGGCTTTTGTAACCTGTTTTGTAAAGAATGCCAAAATCGAAAGCCAGAACACCTACATTGAATTTTTCAGTTTTGGCAGATTCATCAGCAGCAAAACTGACCACGCCACCGCCTAAATCCTGAAAGGCATATTTTATCTGACCACCAACCGAAAACTTGTTGGTTAAGGCTTTGGCATAACCTACACCAAAGGCATAAGCAAATGGAGAAAATTCACCAACATCCAGGTAGCCCTGTTCATTATTGGCCAATATTGTACTTTGCATTTTCCCGTAATCAACAGTCAAAAAACTGATACCGAAAACACCAAGTGCGCCATTCATTGGGCGGAAAGCTGCGGAACCATACAAATAGCCAATATCAGCAATCCATTTTACCTGCCCCAGAGAAATATCAACCGTGTAATCCATCCGCGACATGGAGGCCGGGTTGTAAAACAGCGCCGTCGATTTACTTTCCAGCGAGGTTAAGGCGCCGCTTAAAGCGCTGGAGCGCGCATCAACCGGAACGCTTAAAAATTTAAATCCGGATTGCGCCAGCTTTCGGTTGCCTGCCATGCCGGGCTCTTCAAAAATTACGACCAGAAAAGAAGCGATCAATAGTATTTTTAGGATCGTTCTCATTATGCTACCCATTCTTTAAATTAACGAATTACTACAAATTTGATTGTTTTTTT
>CAYNLJ010000272.1:0-1641 GCA_964398005.1 uncultured Caldithrix sp.
TGTTTGCGATCCAGCGTGCCTTCCAGAAAAAAGATTGAACTGTCTGCCAGGCGAATAAAGGAGGGTTTTTGAAAGCTGTAAAAGCCCCGGTCGGCTGTAGCTTTCAGGCGAACGGAATCGATGGCAAAGGTATCGAGCAGGCAATGGTAAAATTCCAGATCAGCCCGGCCGGTCAGCTTTTTAAAATTTAGATTCTCGGCATTAATGAACAGTCGACCGTTTAAGACCGTTTTCGGTAACTGTTTATCAATTAAATTCAAATTGATCTTGTCAAAAGACAACCGTCCGGTAATCTGTTTTTCCTGGTTCCAGTAAGCAGAACCACTTAATTGAGCCAGATTCGATTGAACGGCCAGTTTTTTCAGCAAAACTTCGCCCCGATTGTACTCCACATTAAAAGCCAGCTCCTGCAGGCGGCGTTGCTGCCATTGTCCTTTTAATGTACCCTCAGCACCAAAATGAACCGGCATGCCGCTAAAAGAAAAACTGCCTTCCAAAAAGGCCGGCTGCCCCGGAGAAAATCCTAACAGATGCTGAAACTCCGGCAGTTCCAGATGAAAACTGGTAAGGTTAAAGTTCAAACCGTCCTGTGGACTGAGTAAGGCATTAAAATAAATTTGTGATTTTTCGGTCTCGATTTCGCCCTGATTTAAAATAATGCCGGAAGGATCACCTTCTACCTGTAAAGCCATCGAATTCAGCCTTAAACCATATTCCGGCCACCAACCTGAAACTTGTTCAATTTTTAAAGCAATCCGATTTTTTTGCAAACGGAGACTGGAGATGTTGATTTTGATCTGTTTTAAATGCACCGGTGTGTTCACAAAGTTAATGCCACCCGAAACAATTTCGAAATTTTTTAATTTGAGATCGGGCAGATTGCCGATCAGTGCTTCGATATTCACATATTTTTGCCAGGAGGCTAATAAGGTATCAATGTTAAATGGTTTACTGTTTTGGGATGGCTCGCTTTCAGGAATGGAAATATTTAACTGATCCAATACCAGGCTGCTGACTTCAATTTTGTTGTTAAGCAGCGGCCACAGACGATAGTGCACTTCCAGATAATTACAGTTTACTTCAAGTCCCTGGTTTGTTTTAACCGTCAGGTTTTTGATTTTCAGATGATTGAAAAGGCTGCCTTTTAAAGATTCGTACTGCACCTGAGCCGAAGGATGTATTTTTTTGTTAAGGTAATTTTTTGCTATACCGGAGACAAAGGAGGCCTGCCACATCAGGATCGCCAACAGGACGACCACAAGCAGCAGAAGGAAAACAAGCCCGACTAAAATTCTTCTGGTGTTTTTTAACCAGTTAGTTTTATTTTTCATATAAGCCTGTAAAAGTTTGTTTTAAAATGATTTTCGTTCCAAAACCATTAAAGATTAGCCATCGTCCAAATTGCGCATCATTTTTGTTATTTTAAGCAAAATTCAGCATAAATAAAATGTAATTTATTTTATCGGTTAAAATTTGAATGTAACAGATGGTGAAGAGTTCCTTTTGATAAGTTAAATTCTGTAAATCTGTCTCAGGATTTGACACAAAGTGTGAAGTTTGAAGTGAGAAGGGAGAAGGGAGAAATCAGTTTTGCGAGAAGGGAATTAGGAATTGGGAAATGGCACTAAAGGAGAGGCTCAT
>CAYNLJ010000272.1:1651-3452 GCA_964398005.1 uncultured Caldithrix sp.
CAGTATGAGAATTAGGAATTGGGAACTGGTAAAGTGGAAATTTGGGAGAGGCTCATTCAAAATTCAAAACTCAAAATTCAACATTTGATCAAAAGGTTTGAAGGGAGAAGTTTGAAATAAAATTTGCAGGATGGGAATTAGTATTTGGGAAATGGCACTAAAGGAGAGGCTCATTCAAAATTCAAAACTCAAAATTCAACATTTTTTTTAGTCTTTGTTGTTTTTGGGAATTTCATTTGTTATCTTAATTCAGGATTCTTAAAAAATTTTCTGCGGGATGTAAAAAGTTTTTCCCTCAAGTTCACATTTCAGGAGGGTGTAAAATGTTCTTGAAGCCTTCAACCAAAACGTTTTACCAGGAATCAAAGACGGTACCCCATTTTTCTTTAAAAGATTTATTGCACGGCTATCTCTATTTGCGCTGGCCCTATTTGTACATTGGGGTAGGTACCGGTGAACACAAATTAGCAAAACCGCTTGCTTTTCTATTTCAGGTGTTTCAAAAGTTCTTTCCGGCTCCGGAACAGAAAAATTCAGACCAGACGTTTGCCGATGGCTACCATGGCAAAGTGGTACCGCTGGAACAGGCCTCCCAGTTGATTACCGTAAATCAGGAGATCAAAATAGACGACCTGGAGCAGGTCATTCCTTACCAAAGCGCGCGGTCCATCATCCTCAAAAATCCGGATCACATTGCGGTTTTGGAATGTCCCTGTCGTGCTGCGCGGGAGCATCCCTGTCAACCGCTGGATGTCTGTCTGATCATTGGTGAACCTTTCGTCAGCTTTGTTCTGGAACATCACCCTAAAAAAGCCAGGAAGATCAGTCAGCAGGAAGCCTTACAGATTTTACAGGAAGAGGATGCCCGCGGCCATGTGCATCATGCTTTTTTCAAAGACGCCATGTTACAGCGATTTTACGCCATTTGCAATTGCTGTTCCTGTTGCTGCGGGGCCATGCAGGCCATGCGCAACGGCACGCCCATGCTGGCACCATCGGGCTTTATTCTCGAACTGGAAGAGGAAAAATGTGTGGGTTGCGGTGTGTGCATCGATTATTGCCAATTCAAGGCTCTTTCATTACAAAACAAAAAAATTCATCTGGATGAAGCACTGTGCATGGGTTGTGGCGTTTGTGTTGACAAATGCAAACAACACGCACACCATCTGGTAAGAGACGAACGCAAAGGTCAGCCTCTGGAAATCAAAGCGCTGATGGAAAAGGTAGTGGTAAATTGATAGGCAGGCCTGAAGCCAGTGTCGACTGATTCTCATCACGCAAAATGTTCTTGCAGAAATTTTTAAACCAGATTTCTGCGTAATTCTGCGCAATCTGCCTGAATGATCACCCAATATTTTCTTCTTTTGTTTTGCTTCTAATCCATTTTATTGTCAAATTAAGCAAGTTTAACTGGGTTTTCATGAAGAGGTTAGATGCTGTCTTTTTCAAGAGTCTTTGCACTGATTATGATTTTTGCCGTTTTTAGCATTGGGCAACAAATTGCTTTACCCGATTCTTCTCTTCAGGCACATCCCGAAATTTCTAAACCTAAAAGCAAACCCATTCTACTTCAAGAGCTTTGGCAGAAACTGTCGGTCAAAATTGATTCCAGTCAGGCCATCACTTTTTCTGAACTGGATTATTTAGGCTATCATGGTTTGGCCGACCTGTTCCGGAGTAATACGCAGGTTCAAACCTTTGATTTTCTGGAAATGGGCTTACCCCGCTATTTTTCCCGATTGCATCTCTGGCCCTGGCAGGCAAACTTTCAGTTTAACGGATTCTTGCTTAATGATCCTAC
>CAYNLJ010000273.1:0-3451 GCA_964398005.1 uncultured Caldithrix sp.
CAACCGGCCAGTTTTTCCAGTTTTCTGCGTATTTCTGGCGAGCGCTTTCCAGCCAGTCATCCGGGATTTCTTCTTCAGGTTTATTCGAACTGACACTAATTTCTCTTCTCAGGTAATGATCTGAAAGTTTTTGCCAGTTCCTGTGGATTTTAAAAATTCCCTGCGAGGCTTCATTTACCTGTAACTGGTCACCAATTTCAATAATCCCCCCTGGCGCGGTGCCAACCCGATAGGTAATACCTCCTACGCGTGGCGTATCGGTCGCGGCCGGAACTCCTCTTAAAATGCCGCCCCACAATATACCAGCTGTGTAAATGACCGGCACACGGTTAGGGGTAAAATAGCCACCGGCTCCGCCCGTAAAAGGATCATGAGCCGTCTGGCCTTCATAATTGGCCCACAATCGCCAGTACTCATTTTGCACAAAATCGTAACCTATTAAATTGGTTGCTACCGGTTTTAAAAGCTTACCTTTTTGCTGCGGGTCCCGGGCTATCATCATTACTGGCAATAAAAACAAAAGCAGAAAGATGAATTTTCTTTTCATTTCGAACCTCTTCCAAATCTTTTTGAAACAGTCATTACCTTTGCTCACTGGCAATGACCAGCAATTTCAGGATTTTTTGCTTCTTTAACTCCGGCATATCTACCTGAATAACATACATACCACTGGCTACAGCGCGGCCCCGTTCATTTTTTAAATCCCAACGGTAAAACTGACTGTCATCTCGTTTTTCCAACTGACGTACCAGCACACCGTTTAACGTAAATATACGAATAATGGCATGCGGCGGCAGGTGGTTAAAGGTCACAAAATGCGTAAAGCGATCCGGTTCCAGAATACTGGCAGCGTAATAAGGATTGGGAAAGACATTGATTTTCTCCACGTCCATTTTCATCAGATCCGGGTCCTGTTCAATTTTACCCGGAGCTAAAAAGGTGAAAGTCAGGTCTTCATCGGCTAATTTGCTGGTAATAAAACGGATGATCGTTCCTGTTTCCGGCAGAGTACCAGCGCCGCCAAAATCACAGATGATAATATTGGAAAGCGCCGGAATGCTGTGATCCCACCAATTGTAATCCCAGGTTCCACTCAAAACGTCCTGTTCATAGACTTCGTAGGTACCCAGGGCATCAAGTGGTTTACGCAGACTAATCCAGTCTGTAGCAGGATATCCAAAATAGGGATCTTGGTAAGCAAAATCGAATACGCCAACAGTTGCACCACCGGAATAACCACCCGTTAAGCAACGCACGTCATCGCCGGAATCATCGTAGGTAGCAGGGCCCACATCCCAGCCTTCAAAGGGAACATGGGCGGCAATTTTATTCGTATCGTCGTCCCACCAGGTGAATATGCCTCCCTGATCTGTAAATCGTATTTCATAATCATTTCCTGTGGTTTTGACTATATTTTGCAGAATTAGGTCAATACTTCCCGATTGATCCCCCACGCTGATGTAGAATCGGTTTACATCACTCGGTGCACTTAAACTATGCCAGACATTATTTCCCTGGTAGGGAGCGCCGGCACCATCCCACTGATCTGGCGGCAGGCCCTCAGGGTACTCCGCATTGGCCACTTCAACAATAGCCTTAAGTTTAGGTTCAGGTGCCAATAATTGAATCAGGAGTCCATCTGCAATGATCTGATCTTCATCAAATTTTTCAGTTGGCCTTAAGCCCTCATAGATTTTGATGGGTTGTCTGGTAAGGACATCAACTCCACTGGTTAAATCTTTCAAATTCCACAGGTATTCGCCAAAAGATACAGAATTTGTGTCCTGGTCTAAGGTGAAATAGACCTGATATTGATGACCAGTAACTGCGGCCGGATCAACCACTTTTACCTGGCAGGTTACATCGCTTTCCTTGTTGGCCGTTACTTCTATTTCCTGTTCTATTTCACTCAGATAGCGGTCGCCCGGCTTTTCCTCCTGCACCGTTACCTGTACCACTTTGTAATCCGATTCAAGCGAAGGATATTGAGGCAATTGTGGATTGTAATTGTAGCTGGTTACGGCAAAATAATAGGTGGAACCCCGATAAAACGGTTTTTGTCTGATCTGATCTTGAGTCAGTATCAGATAGTGTTTGATGCCTGAATCAGTGCCCTTTTGCAATACTGTTTCATAATACCGGCCGTTTTCCGGATGGGGCTTGAGACCTGAAATCTGCGTAATGCCGTTGATCCTGTCAAAAGTCGCAATTTTAACGGTAGCCGGATCATCCAATTTAGCCTGAGGGCCAGGTAACTGATAAACATTGTAGCCTTCAAAGCGGTAACCGTTTTTCTCCTGTTGTTCAATGGCTTTTACACTTTGTTCATTCCAACCCCAGTTCAGAACGATGTACGCATCAATTAGCGATTCCACCATGGGAGTTGCCTTCACTTGAGGGACATCCGGAACCGGATTTGCATTCTTAAACTGATTCTGGTAAACGGCTCTTAGATAGGTGCTGATATTCTTCATTTGGGTGATGGCTCCCAGACGGTCATGTTCCAGGCCTCCCACAATTGCATAGATGATTTCCTGCGATTCATCCGGTTTTAAGCTAAAAGGGCCTGTATTCATCATAAAGCGGCGATCCCCGGGTCCCAAATTCCCTCCGGCACCATCCACATCACCTTCCAGGCCCTCAGGATCATGAACCGGATCACCACTTAAGGGGAATTTTGTTGGTAATCCTTGGTTGGGGCCACTTCCTGTTACGTAAGGTGTCGGATGCATCAGATCGTTCGTCGGGATAAAGCCATTCAGCATGTTGTACATTTGCAAGGCATAATCAATGCTGCCAGAAGGCGGGTCGGCTATTGAACCTCCTGTTGCCCAATAGACAAAACTGGTCATCGGAAGATTTTTAAACCCGTAATAAGATTTAAAATTTTGAAATGCTACATCATTAGAAATTCCCGTTTGCACCATAGGGCCCTGCAATAAGCAATATCCAACAGCAGGCGGAGGTAAATCCCGATCAATCGCTTCCTGGTCCACTTCGTTCGCATTGTAGGCATAAGCCAGATCTAAAAGGGTATCACAACCTGCAAAGTCGTCCCGATAACTCCCCACATCGGCATCAATGAATTGACCAACAAAAAGTGAATCAATTTGCTGATCTGATTTATTGATAAACACATATCGTTTAAAGATGGTATGCGCCAAAGGTAAAAAATCGGTGTCGTAGGTCCAGAGTGTAATTTGCACTTCCAGGCCAAGGGGTTCTGTCCCCGATAATTTTTTAACTTTAGCGCTGTCCAGATCATTGATGACCAAAAACATGGTTTGTGTTGCTTGCCGCATACCCGGATAATCACCGGAATCGGGCAAAGGATAGCCATTTTCATCCAGAACAGGATCGTAGATTCCATTATCGTTAACATCATTAAAGGGTGCGCCTAATTCCACCGGCCAGTTTTTCCAGTCATTGGCATATTTTTGACGTAATGCTG
>CAYNLJ010000274.1:0-3448 GCA_964398005.1 uncultured Caldithrix sp.
ATACCGGTATTACCTATGATGGTGGCGTTCGCTGGAAAACATTGGATTGGCCTATTCCACTGGTATTTAGATTGGGCATTTCTGATGACATTATCGGCGAAAATTCTTCAGTGGTAAAAAGCACACAACACAGGCTAACCATTATTTTAGAAGCTAATGATCCTACGGATCACTATTTAAGGTACAACTACGGCCTGGAATATGAATGGCAAAAATTCTTTGCCCTGCGCTTTGGCTACAAAGCTAACTACGATGAGGCGGATTTTACAGCTGGCCTGGGTTTGAATTTTGCTAAATTTGGAGTCAACGGCCGGCTGGATTATTCTTTTAACAATTATGGAATTCTGGGCTATGTGCACAATTATTCTTTTGAATTCAATTTTTAAACAGATTCACTATATGAGGAGGAAGTAGTATGAAGCGTTTATTGATACTGTGGCTTTCACTATTTTTGATGATAGCCTGGAGCTGGGCCAGTGTAAAACCAAGGCCTGTGTTTCCCAAAAAACAGAAAACAACAATTGAGTTTAAAGTTCCGAAGACAAAACTCACGCAGCAGAAAAATGAAATTCAGAGTGCTAATCAATTTGGTTTTGAAGGCGGCATTATTTTCGAAGAACATTTTGAACCCAGCGGCACCTGGCACCGTTGGGAAGCGATTGATTTAACTCATCCCCGGCCGGAACACGGCCCCAGTTACTGGCACATTACTACCTGGAATGCCATGGACAGCACCTGCTGGTGGTTGGCCGATACTTCGTTGGGTGATGTAGGTGGTTACGACAACCATTGGTACCAGGTTTTGGATACTCCTCCTTTTACCGTTGATGATACCAGTGCGGTATTCTCCTTCTGGCATCGCTTTAAAATCGAGGGTACTGCCGGTGCCGAGGCTCCCTACGATGGTTGGGATGCCATGAATGTAAGAATCTCTTACGACAGTGGTAAAACCTGGCAGGTATTACCTTTTGATGATTATGACATGCAAAACAGCTGGGCCTTCGGTCATCCTTCTCAGGGGCAGAACGAAGGATTGGGGATTCCCGGCTGGTCAGGTGATCAGTTGGAATGGCGTAAGGAGATGATTCATTTAAGGGATTTCGTGAAACCCGATACGGCCATCATGCTGCGTTTTGCCTTTGCTTCCGATATGGGCTATTCTACAGCTGATGGTGGCCCGGATCTGTTTGGCTGGCAGATCGACAGCATTTTGGTTGCCACCAATGATTCGGTCTACTTTTTCAATAACGGTGAAGTGGATGGCATGATGGGTAAAGATATGGAATTCATTCCACCTGAAGGTGGTAATTTGTGGCATATCACTGAATTTATGGATGACATGGACGCCTTTTTACCCGAGTTTGCCCCATCTCCTACACATTTTGCCATTGCACAAAATGGTGGCGATACTTTTGATCCTTTGGCAACCTACAATCCTTACATGGACAATGTGTTCATGACCGGTCCCATTGCCTTGCCGGACACGATGCCGATTTACCTTGATTTTACCCACCTGCCTTTCTTCGCAGATGAAGATGAATTCCCGAACGTTGAGTTTTGGCGAGTGGATGTAAGGGCAGTTGACAGTACCGAATGGGAAGCGGTATGGGTTGGACCGAATGGTGAACAATGGGTGTTCTCAGATGGCTTCGACCAATGGGTTTGGTTCTCCTATTTCTTTGGATATCCCAGCAATATGTCTCCACTTGATTTGTCCCGCTATGCCGGACAGGATGTCTATTTGCGCTGGCATTTCTGGTCTGACGAGGATGAACCAATTGGTTTTGGTCTAGCTTTTGATGACGTGGTGGTTTACGCTCCTGTGAAAACCATCGAACCACCGACCGGACTTGAAGTAATGGCTGGTCCTGTAGATACAACCATTGCTCTGAAATGGGATCTGCAGGAAGCGGGCAGAATTGTTCAGGTTTGGAGAACCACACCGGGCGATCAGTACCTGCATTTAATTGCGGAAGTTGCGGATACCAATGCCTATGTGGATACCGATATTGAACCCTTCCAGCTCTACTATTACACCTTACGGACGGTTGTCCTTTATGAAGGAACTTCAGATTTTTCCGAACCTCTGGTAGGAACCGAAGTAATCCCTGCAACCGTTTGGGAATTGGCCTACGATCGTTCCACGCCGGACACCGTGGTCGAGGCGCCAAGAAACAAACTGGTTTATGTTAAGTTTACGCCTATAGCCTATCCGATGGATTTCATTGGATTTAAGGTAGCTTTAGATACTGCCGGAACCAACGTGGTTGGAGCTTACCAGTTTACCTTCTGGGATGATGATGGTGTGGATAGTTTACCAGGCACAAAACTGCGTTATATTAACAGGAGTGGTTTGGGCTACGGTTACAATCGGATCATTTTTGATGACAGCATTGCCGTGGACAGCGGCAGCATTTACATCGGTTTAAAACGTTTTGGTAGTGCACCGAAAATTTTCGCTGAGTCTGATTCGGTTGACGGACATACTTATGTGGACACAGATACCGGCACGATTGTCCAGGTAGATTTAGATGCTCTGGTACATGCCTATTTCGACACTTCGCGTACCGAATTCCCGACCGGCATTCATGATCGCAACATGCCGCTGGTGGCCGATCGTTACTATCTGGGACGCAATTTCCCCAATCCGTTTAACCCGACAACCACTATTCCCTTTGTTATTCCGGACTATGCACGGGGACAAAAAGTAAAAATCAATGTGTACAATGTGCTGGGACAGAAAGTGGCAACTATTTTCGATGGTGTGGCACGTGTGGGTTTGAATACGATAACCTGGGATGGTAAAAATGCCTCCGGTCGTCCGGTTGGTTCGGGAATTTACATTTATCAGTTAAAAGGTAAGAATGTTTCGCTACAACGACGTATGCTGCTCATTAAATAAATATCTGAGCACATTGTGTTCATTCTTGATCTCAAAGGGGATAGGTGTCCCCTTTGAGATTTTTTATTATTAATAATGGAGATTGAACCTTAAGCTTCTGCTTGCGTTTCAGACAAGGTGCTGCAAACAGAAAAAAATCTTTTTGGATGCCGGTTGAGTTAAAAAATGATTTGTCAAAATTGTTTTCTGCTTGTCTTCAACATGTTAGAATGAATTCAACCCTCACTCCATTGTATCCCTTCTTTCTTAGGTTTGGAACTGGGTGCTGGAGTTGAGGAAAATAAGTATTGTTTAAGCAAATTGGAATAATTACTACAAAAAGGAAAAACAGGGAGTAAAAGTGTTAAAACGGATTCTACGTTTCGGATTTTTGTTTGTCATCGTAATGGCCGCTTTAGTTCAGGCTCAGGACTACTATCAGAATGAAGTTCTTTTCTGTTTAAAAGCAGATCGCGCTCCATTAAACATATTAAATCAAAAGGGAAAGCTTACCACTGATAATCAGCGTTTAAACCGCCTGCTTGATCAACTGGATGTGGTCAAAAT
>CAYNLJ010000275.1:0-3446 GCA_964398005.1 uncultured Caldithrix sp.
TAACTCACGCGCGGGTCATTCAAGCCGGCCGTAACCAGCATGTTTGGATAATCCTGTGCCGTCACATTGTCGTACGGAGAATAGGATTTGATGTACCAGTAATATTCTTCTTCATTGGGATTGCCCCACTCATCGTATTCAATCACCGTTAAGGGAAGCGTCGGATCAAGCATGGTATTCAGGACATCGACAAACGGCACATGTGCAACAACAGCCTTAAACAAGTCGGGCCTCATATTGGTCACAGCGCCCATCAGTAAACCACCGGCACTGCCACCCATAATGGACAAATTTTCTGCAGAAGTAAAACCTTCATTAATCAGATGCTCGGCGCAGGCAATAAAGTCGGTGAAAGTATTACGTTTTTTCAATAGCTTTCCATCTTCGTACCATTGGCGCCCCAAATCGCCACCACCGCGGATGTGGGCAATGGCATACACAAAACCACGATCTACCAGGCTGAAGATATTCGAATTAAATCGCGGATCAATACTCACCCCATATGAACCGTAGCCGTAAAGCAAGGCTGGATTTTTACCATCCTTTTTGAAACCTTTTTTGTAGATCAATGAAATCGGTACCTTAACTCCGTCCTTGGCCGTAGCCCAGATGCGCTCCATCTGGTAAGCTTCCGGCTGGTAATTGGGCACTTCGCGTCGCTTTTTCAGTTCTCTTTCTCTGGATCTTAGATTGTAATCGTAAATCGAAGAAGGGGTAATTAAACTCTGGTAATTGAAACGCAAGGTCTGACTGTCGTATTCAGCATTCCCGGTAAAATTGACCGTGTAAAGAGGTTCATCAAATTTAATGTAGTGGTCTTTGCCGGCAGTCAGATCTTTAACCAGAATTTGCTTCAAACCCTGATCACGTAGTAAAACGACAAGAAAGTCTTTGAATGGTTCAACATCTTCCAGCATGACCTGTGGATTGTGTGGAATCACTTCCTGCCAGTAGCGTTCACTTATTCGTTTAACTGGAGTGCGCATCAACTTAAAATTAATGGCATCTTTGTTAATTAAAAAGTAGAAATAGTCGCCCTGGTGCACCAGACTGTATTCCACTTTGTACTCACGCGGCCTAAAGACTTTAAAAGCTTTCTGCGGCTGATCGGCTGGTAAAAAGCGTACTTCTGAAGTTACCTGACTGGCCAGATTCATAAAAATAAACTGACCGCTTTTGCTGCGATGCACACTGATGAAAAATTTTTCGTCCTTTTCATGGTGAACCAGTTCATCGTTTGAAGCCGGCTGACCAAGCCGGTGACGGAACAGTTTGTACGGCCGTTTGGCGGCATCCAGCACGGTGTAAAAAAAGGTTCGATTGTCGTTAGCCCAGGCCAGGCTGTAATAAGTGTTTTCGATCTTTTCTGCAAACAGTTTTCCTGTCTCTAAATCCTTAATGTAAATGGTGTAGGTCTCACTACCGGTGGTGTCTGCGGAATAGGCCAAATAACGGTGATTTGGGCTAACCTCTAAAACACCGATGCTAAAAAACTTGTGCCCTTTGGCCAGCTCATTCTCATCCAGAATGATTTCTTCTTCCGCCTCCAGGCTGCCTTTTTTACGGCAATGGATGGGATACTGCAAGCCTTTTTCTGTACGTGTGTAATAGTAGTAGGGCCCTTTTTTAACCGGCACCGAAACATCCGTTTCCTTAATACGACCAAGCATTTCCTGGTACAGTTTTTCCTGAAGTTCTTTGGTGTGGGCCATCTTTGCTTCCGTGTAAGCATTTTCTGCTTTCAGGTACTCAATCACTTCCGGATTGTCCCGATTGCGCAACCAGTGGTAATAATCTACCCGGACATCATTAAACATGGTGTCTCGATGGGCGATTTTCTTTGCGACCGGCGGTTTAACTTTATTGGCTTGACAACTCATCATTAAAATTCCTATTGTTAACAACAACCCCAAAATCTTAAAACGCATTTTGATACCTCCTGAAAAAATTGGTCGTTTAATTTAAGAATCTAAGAAGCAATAAGCAATGAGAGTTAAATGAAGGTAGAAGTTTGAAGTGAGAAGTTTGAAAAAAATTGTCAATTGACAGATTCATAAGCAATTACCGGGAATGGACCATTTTCAATTGAATTACACTCAACATTCAACATTTAAAATTTAACATTCTCTAAAAATTTTAATGGCTGCTGATTTCCCTTGCAATTTTGTGGTTAAGGTTTTTATTTAATTAAAATCAATCTCCCTTTCAGAGTTTTTTTAGAAGACTGAACCGTAATAAAATAATTACCACTACTAACAACTTTACCCTGTTGATCTCTGCCATCCCAAAGAATCCTTCCCTGCGAGCCAACGACTGAGTGAAGATCACGTACCAAACGACCGTTAACATCAAATATTCTGATCTGAACGTCTTTGGCGTGAGGCAAATGATACTCAATATTTACACTTAGGTTAAACGGATTAGGATATAATTTTAATAGTTGCCAGGAAAAAGGAGAAAAAGCCTGTTGTGACTCTATTGCCGTAGTAAAGGGCAACCATTCCATAAGTTTTTCACGTTCACGTTTTCCGCCGGAATTACTGTTGGCACTATTGTACGTCCAGTTCAGACCTATATCTCCTCCACCCCCAATGGTCGTAGTAAAAACCTGTGTACTCATACGGCCAAAATAATAGGCCTGTTCAGCAGGAGTCGAACGATCGTCCCAGGTACAGTCAATAATGACCCAACCATATCTGGGAAAGTAGACCTGAGCCCAACGATGAAAAATAGTATCTTTGTAAGGAATATCATCACGTAAATGTCCACCCGCTTCGTAACGCGCCGGAATACCGGCTGAACGGCAAAGAGCAATAAATAAAAAGCTGTACTCCGAACAACTCCCCTGCCCAGTCTGCAAAAGGGTTGGCGCATCATCCCAATGTGAATCATTCACATAGCTTAATTTATTCAACACAAAATCATGTAAACGACGTACCCGCCAGTAAAAATTTGTTTCACCCTGCAACGCTTCATCTCTCGCCTGCCGGACAGTTTCATTATAAATTTGGTACTTGTCGCCATCCTTTGTGTAGAGAGATAGGATTGAGTCCGGAATTTCGTCTCTGGTACCCACACTATCCGGGTGAATCAAAAAGAGTGCATTACGCAAATTGGTGTGCAGCAGATAACCGTGCTTTACCTCTTCTCCAGGATCGAGATTTTCACGGTAATACGCCATTTTTTGACCGTAACGATCAATCAAAAATTTTTGTGGAGGGTCAAAATAATCCGGAGAATCCAATAATTCCTGGTACGGCAGAGAGGGAGGGCAGGCCAGGTAGGTCTTTATATCCATCACACTGCTACCAACATTGCGTAAAGTAACCGTGTAACGAATGGCCACCTGTAAACTGTCGTAATAAACTACTTTTTGAGCAAATTGCGGATCCAACTGGTAAATGGTATCGCTGTTGTAATCCACATGCCACAGATATCTTCCGTCA
>CAYNLJ010000276.1:0-3439 GCA_964398005.1 uncultured Caldithrix sp.
TACGATTTTTTGTCCCATTTGGGCAAATTATTGATTGTAAATGTGAAAAGCAGGAAGAAGCCCATTCAAAATTCAACACTCAAAATTCAAAATTATTAATTGTGCTATCCTCAAATTTAAAACGAAATTATTCAAACCTGCCCGGCCGGTACCAGCGGAAAATGGTGAGGCCTGAAGGCGTACTTAGCCACAAATTCTCATCATCCACGTCGATGCGGTAAACCGTATTGTGGGCCAGCCCGTCCTGCGTGGTGTACAGATACCAGTAGTTCTGCTTAATCACATATTTTAACAGGCCTTCGGAAGTGGCAAACCAGACATTGCCCGGTGTAAAAGCGATATCGTAAAACTTAAATCGGATTTGGGTAAAAGATTGCCAGTTCTTGTTTAAAGGATCGAAAAAGGCTACGCCGTTTTGACCGGCAAACCAGAGGGAGTCATGGTAAACGCCAACCGCGCCAATTTGCACATCCATAATGGATGAGCCGGTCTTTAAAAGAGAAAGAGAGTCTTCTTCAGGGAAATACTGGTAAATGCCGTAAGGCGTGGCAAACAAAAGCGAGGAATCCGTTGCCGTAATGCGCGTTACCGGAATATTGTTTAATTTCTTGTTTTTTGAACGATTAATCGCATCGTAACCAAGATCCATCCAGTTAAAACCACGATCGGTGGCGATGAACAAAGTGTTTTTGTAAACAAAAAGATCATTAATGTTTTCAGAAAGCAGGCGTTGCTGGCGGGTAAAGGTTTCCCAGCGTTTCTTCTTTTTGTCGTAGCGAACCAGTCCCTGTTGCGAACCAAAGAAGAGGTAGCGTTTTCCGCCTGCAATAGCCTGAATGTTGTGGTCGTAAATTCCCTGAATTAAACCAGCCTCAAAATAGTCCCATGACTCCGGATTACCGCGCCACAGGCAGATGCCGGAAGGAATGTAGCCATTGCTTTGTCCTCCAATCCAGATGTCATCTCCGTCAAAGAAAAGATCGCGGGGGTAAATATTGGGCAAAGATTGGGGCATAATTTTTAATGTGTTGTCCGTTAAGCTGGCCACGGCCGGTCCAAGCCCATCGGTGGCAATCCACAGGCGATTAAATTTGTCGGCGATCATTTGCCCTTTAATGTGAAAAATTCGGTTGTAAGGATCAATAATTTCATCCGGTGGCCGGAACAGGTATTGACGCCCGGAAAAGAAATCGGGCAGTTCGCTGAAAGATGGTCGGTAGTAAGGCGGAAACTGGAACGATTTTTTGTCTTTCTTGAATTCGGTGACTTCGATGTTCAGCGGTTGACGTGGAGGGGGCATGGTACCGTTAAAAGGCTGCCAGTAATTAAAACCAAAATCAAAAACATCAATTCCTTTTGGCGTTTGTGCGTAAAGTTTTCGGTTGTTTTCGTCGTAGCTTAATTTTAAAATGGCATTACTGCGCAAACCGGAGCTGGTTGTAAAGGGAAAGTCCCAGTAATTTTCGTAAAGATGGTAACGCAAAATGCCGCCAAACCGTGTACCAAAGTAAACATAATCTTCACCAATTTCTACTGCGGTAATGTCGGTTCCGGGGCCATAGGTAATCCAGTCGTCAAGATCGTAATGTGTAAAGCGATCGAAGTACATGGTTTGTACTACCTGAGCGTTGGCTATTGTTATCAGGAAAAGAGAAAAGCAAAGAAGCACAAAAATTTTTTTCATATTCTCACCGATATTTTGCTGCAATTTGGCTTATTTTTGATTTATTGGCCTTATCATATTTAATGGTCAAATACAAATACTGATCGTCCGACGATTTCTCCAAAATTTTGGCCAGCGGGTAAATCAGGTGCTCGGCGGCGCCACGCTGATAATTCAGGCGAATTTGTTCGACTTCGTACTGGTCTTCGGCCAGGTTTAGCAGCCGTTTACGCAGGTGCTGTAAACCAATGTGCCGGGCAGCCGAAATAAAAAGCGCTTCCGGATGTAAAAGACGCAGCTGATCAAGAATGTTGTGGTTTTTCAGACGATCGACTTTGTTGAAAACCAGTAACCGCTTTTTGTCTTCAATCTTTAAATCATTTAAAATTTGGTTGACTGTCTCCACATGGGCCTCAAAATGAGGATGGGTAACATCAACCACATGAATCAGCAGATCGGCTTCAATGGCCTCGGACAAGGTGGTTTGAAAACTGGCGACCAGATGGTGCGGCAATTTGCGGATGAAACCAACAGTGTCGCTTAGCAGGATCGTTGTTGTTGGATTTAATTGCAGCCGGCGCACGGTTGTGTCCAGGGTAGCAAAAAGTTGATCTTCAATAAGCACTTTAGCGTTGGTCAGGGCATTCATCAGGGTCGATTTGCCGGCGTTGGTGTAGCCGATTAAAGCGGCCCGAAAGAGTTCCTGTCGTTGCTGACGCTGAACCTGATTTTGATGTGAAATTTTTTCCAGTTTTTCTTTTAGATGTGAAATACGCTGGCGAACCAGTCGTCGGTCGGTTTCTAACTGTGTTTCGCCTGGCCCTTTGGTGCCAATACCGCCCACCTGTCGTGACAGGTGCTGCCATTGACGTGTCAGGCGTGGCAGGTAATAATTAAGCTGAGCCAGTTCCACCTGCACCTTAGCCATGTTGGTACGAGCATGCAGGGCAAAGATGTCCAGAATAAGCGCCGTACGATCAATGACTTTGATTTTGGTTACGTTTTCAATATTGCGTACCTGAGCCGGTGACAATTCGTCGTCGAAAATGAGTAAGTCGACGTCATTAAATTCAATGAACTCAGCGATTTCTTCGATTTTACCTTTGCCTATGAAAAAGGCGGGATCAGGAGCGAGACGTTCCTGAATAAAGGTGTGAATGATTTCGGCTCCGGAAGTATGAGCCAGAGCTGCTAATTCTGAAAGATGATCTTCTACTTCCCAGCGGGATTGTCCCCGCTGAACCATGCCAACTAAAACACAGCGCTCAGGCTGTTGATCTGTGCGGATTATTTTGTTTCTACCTCCTGTTTTGTTACACCTATTTTAACTAATTTACTCAAAAATGCAAGAGATTTCTTTGGTACTCATTCATTAAATTATTTTGAGACCATTTGGTTCCTGCAAGATTAATCTTTACTTTTCCCGATCGTTTGCCAGAATTTTCGCACTTCACTTTCGTAATCCATGGTAATGATCACATCGTCTTTTTTACGGAACCAGTACTCCGGTAAAAGGAGATTAAAACGTTCGTCAGCAAAGCGTTCTCCTATCAATAGTACAATGCCTTTGTCGGTAGCGGTCCGGATTAAGCGGCCCACGGCTTGAATCACCTTATTCATGCCCGGGTAAATGTAGGCGTATTCCTCGCCCATCTGGTACGTTTCTTCGTAATAATGGCGAAGAAGTTCGCGTTCAAAGCTGACCTGAGGCAGAGCCGGACTCACCACAATGACACCGATGGCCATGTCCCCGGTAAAGTCTACACCTTCGCTGAA
>CAYNLJ010000277.1:0-3423 GCA_964398005.1 uncultured Caldithrix sp.
GAGAGTAAAAAATAGCTTAGAATAGGGATTTAGAGATGCGACACAGAAAAAAAGGTAATCATTTGGGTAGAACTGCCAGCCACAAAAAAGCTTTAATGCGAAATCTGGCAGCTGAAGTCTTTGAACATAAAGAAATCCGTACAACTTTGGCAAAAGCAAAAGAATTGCGCAGCTATGTTGAACGGTTAATCACCTATGGTAAAAAAGGTACTTTGCATCACCGACGCCTGGCATTTCAGTTTTTACAGAACAAACAGGCGGTTAAAACCTTGTTTGATGAAATTGCTCCCGTTTATGAAGATAGAGCAGGCGGTTACACACGCATCATCAAATTAGGTAATCGCAAAGGTGATAATGCTCCTGTTTCAATTTTTCAACTGGTAGGTTTCGAAAAGATTAAGCCAAAAAGCGAAAAGAAAAAGAAAAAAGAGGAAGAAAAGGCTAAACCTAAAGTTGAAGAAGAAACTACCCAGACCGTAGTTGAAACGGAAAATACGTCGGAAGTTCAGGAAGAACAGGCAGCACCTGAGCCCAAAGAAGTAGAAGCAAAAGTTGAGGAAGCTCAGGAAGAGGAACCAAAAGCTGAAGCAAGCGAAGAAGTAAAACCGGAAGCAGAAGCTAAAGAAGAAAAAGCTGAAGAAGCCAAAGAAGATCAAAAAGCCGAAGAAGGTTCAGAAGAAACTAAAAAAGAATAAAAATTTCCTCCCTCCCTAAAAAAGCCATCTGCAGTTATTGTGGGTGGCTTTTTTTGTTTCGCCTCTTTCTTGCATTGAGTTGAACACTTCTCTATATTTATTTTCATTAAAAATATAGAGTTAATTCTATGGGCAAAATTGTAATTATTGTTTTAACATTGTTAACGGGTTCTTTGTTGGCAGAACACCATGGCTTATGGGTGGTTAGAAACTCGTTAAATTCCGCCGAAGATCTACAAAAATTAGAAGAAATACATCAAAAACTGCAACTGACCGATCTCTATTTGCAGGTTCGGGCATTAGGTATTAACACTTACGAACAATCATCATCTCAGCGAATTTCGATCGATGATATCGTTAAATTTTGTCATCAAAGAAAAATCCGGATTCATGCCTGGATCAATGTGCTTTATATTTGGGCTTATGAAAAACGCCCTTCGATGCTTACACACACGTTTAATCTGGAAGAAGATCATTTAATGACAGATGTTGAGCATGAAAAGCCGGACATAAAATTTATCAGACAAAAAGGGGTAGAAGGATTTTTTATTGATCCTGCTGCTTTCGGTAATTTTACCCAAATTGTTAAATTAAGTCGAAACTTATTAAATAAACACAATTTTGATGGCATCCATCTGGACTATCTGCGTTACCCGGGTCGGGAATTCCTTTTTTCAAATTATTTAAGAACGCAATTCATGAAACATTTTTACATAGATCCGGTCCATTTTTTTAAAGCTAACTGGACGGATGTTTCCCAGCAAAAGTGGTACCGGAACTTTTTACTAAACGAATTGAACAATTTTGTCGAGAATCTACGTAATGAGCTTAAAAGTCTAAACAGTAGCTGTTTAGTTAGTGTTGCTGTTAAACCAGATTTGAAGCAGGCTAAAATAGAATATTTTCAGGATTGGCTGAGTTGGTTAAAAAATGCTGACTGCGACTATGTGGTAATGATGAACTATGCACCCGACCCAGCTGAATTTAACAAAAATCTTGAAAATGCAGCCAGTACAGAACACAAAGACCAAATCGTGTGTGGCATCGGAGCCTATTATCTGGATCAAAAGCAATTGGAACAAAGAATGAATCTTGTTCAAAATTCAGGGCTGAAGGGTTATGCTTTGTTTTCATTTACAACCCTAAAAGAACAACCGGAAATTTTGTCTTTGGTGAATTTTAACAATTAGAGATTTGCAAACGTATTGACGGAAAACTGAGAAGATGAGTAAAGTATTGGTTGTTGCCGGGCAAAAGGGTGGCATTGGCAAAACATCAACCGTTGTAAACCTGGGCGCCAGTCTGGCAATATTTAACAAATCGGTTCTTTTAGTTGATCTGGATCCCCAGGGCAGCATTGGAATAAGTTTTAAATTGGACGAATATCATGTTAAATTAGGGCTGTACGATGTTATTGTAAACAATAAGGCCTTAACTAATGCCATTGTAGATAGTGGTCTTGATAATTTGGATATTGTGCCCATGAATGTGCGTAACGAGGAAATGGAAGTAGAACTTTATTCGAAGGCGTTGAAAATAGATTTGCTGGATACGATTCTAAAACCAATACGTAAATTATACGATTACATTATTATTGATTGTCCGCCAAATTTAGGTGCCATGACTCTGAATGGGCTTGTGTCAGCAGATGAAGTGTTAATTCCGGTATTGAGTGAGTATTATTCATTAAAGTCATTGGGAAAATTTTTAAATACACTGAAAAATATTAGCAGAAAATACAATCGTAAATTGAAAATTTGTGGTATTTTAATTACCATGTATGATAGTCGGGTAAAAAAGCAAAAAGAAATCAGTGAATATTTACGTAAAACATTTAAACATCTTGTATTTAATACCATAATTCCCAGAAATTCCAAGGTGGCCGAAGCTCCATCAGAAGGGAAACCGGTCATCTTGCATGACGTCCGTTCAAAAGGGGCATTGAGTTATCTAAAATTGGCAGAAGAAATTTTAGAAAGAGACAATAAAAAACAATAGAAAGGATTGGGCCGTGGAAAAATATTACATACGATCTGCAGACCTTGAAGAAAAAATCCATTCTGTAAAGTTACCTTATCTGGCCTGGAAAGTATTATTCCTGTTAGGGGAGAAACAATCGTTGGAAAGCCTGGCCGATATTTTGGGTGAAAATGCATCCGATGTAGCCGGGGCCATTCGCACGTTGTCGGATCAGGGATTGGTTCAGGAAGAAAAAGCGGAAGCAGAGGAAGCCAAGGCAGAAGAAGCAGCAGTTGAAGAAGTCAGCGAAGCTGAAGCCGGTGCCGAACAAGAGGAACAAAAAACGGAAGCTCCGGTCTCAGAAGAAGAACTACCCGTTTCAGAAAAAGAAGTTGCAGAGGAAGCCGAAACCATACCGGAGTTGACAGAAGAAGAATTTGTTGAAGAAGCTGCCGCTGAAGAAGAACAACCTGCTGCAGAAGAACCAGTTGAAGAACCAGAGGCTTTCCCGGAATTGGAAGAAGTGGAAGAAGTTGTTCAGGAGAAAGCGCCGGAAGAGGAAGAATCCTTTCTGGAAGAAAGTGAACTGGAAGAGGATGAATTTAAAGGTATTAAGGATTTTGATTTACCTGAGGTAGAAGAAGAAACTGTGCTGGAAGGTGAATCTGAACTCGAATCACAAATTTCAGAAATTGAGGAAAAGGAATCGAAAATCGAACTTCCTGAGGTGGAAGAGGAAACGGAAAAGCTGGAAATTGATTTTGAAAAC
>CAYNLJ010000278.1:0-3414 GCA_964398005.1 uncultured Caldithrix sp.
CGTTTTTTGCATGAACAGGTTGCAAGAGCAATTGAACAAGCTTTTGTAGGCAGTTTGGAAGCAGAGAGCGCTCCTTTGGCCTTTCATTGGGGAAAAGCCGGCTTTACAGAAAAAGCGATTTATTTTTATAAAAAAGCCGGACTGGCCGCTCAACAAATCTATGCTAATCAGGAAGCGGAAAAATTTTTTAAAGAAGCTTTATGTTTAATACAACACAATTTTACTGGCCAGCAAAAAAATGAAATGGAACGGGATTTATTACAACTACTTTCTCCTTGTGTGGTCCAGGAATATGGCTATGGTTCTGGTGAAGTACGGCAACTTAGTGATCAAATAATGGACGTGTCTTTAAAACTAAACCAATCTCCCTCAGGACCTCTACTGCGCATGATGGCTATAAGTCAGCTGGTAACAGGAGAAATTGGCCGCGCAGAATATTTTGGCTTTGAATTATTGAAACTGGCAAAGAGACAAAAAAGAAGGGCTATTGAAGTAGAGGGAAATTACGTATTGGGTGTCACCTATCACTGGCAGGGAAAATTCGAAAAAGCTGCTGAACATTTGCAAACAGCAATTGATCAGTACAGGAGTCAGGATCAATTAATTCATTTGACTGACTATGCCCAGCATCCCGTTATTATTTGTAACATCCGGCTGGCTTTGGTGATGTGGCATTTGGGATTTCCTGTAAAATCACAAACTCTGGCAAAAAAGGCACTGGCCATGGCGGAAGAACAGGATCATCCCTTTTCCAAGTCTTATGTTTTACATTGGATTACCTGGTTACAAAATTTAGGTGGAGATGTGGAAAATACCCTTCATTATGCCAGTATGTCCACAGAATTTTCCAAAAAATTTAACTTCCCTTATTTTTGGAGCCAAAGCCAAATTTTGTTGGGCTGGGCTCAGTGGAAAAGCGGAAGATCAGACCAGGGGATTCAACTAATGCGGGAAGGGTTAAGCAATTTCAGAGCTACCGGCTCGGAATTAGGATGCGCTTATTACCGAACGCTTATTGCCTCGGCTTTAACAGAACAAGGCCGATTTTTGCAAGGCATTCCGCTGATAAAAGAGGCCCAACAGAGCATGGCAAAAACGGGAGAAAGCTGGTCTGAATCTATTGTCTGGCGCTTAAAGGCCAAAACCTATTTAGAAGGGCGAGAAGTGGAGTTGCAACAAGCTGAAAAATCTTTAAAAACCGCTATTAAAATTGCTAAAAAGCAAAAGGCAAGAATGGATGCTCTGCAGGCGGTGAGTTATTTAAAAAGTTTTCTTGTTGATAAGAATCGTAATACTGAAGCCGAAGAAATTTTTAGAAAGGTTTTTAAGTGGGCCACCAATTCCTTGGATGCAACAGCCCAAGACCAATTGCAAACCTTTTTAAATGAGTGGAATGGTCGACAAGCCTTAATTATTACAAACTGAACTTGCTGGACAAAATTTACGATTTCCCTAAAAACCGAATGAGTTTAGCCACCGGTTAAAAAAAATTGCAGGCCTTAGCTGTTGCCGTATTAATGCCTCCGATTAATTAAAAATTCTTAGAACGTTTTTCATAACGCTTTAAGAACGCTCCATATTTTATATTGTTTGCGAACGAATTAAAAATCCAAAGGAGGAGTTATGGGAAAGAACAATGGAAGCTTTTCAAAATCAGACCTTCAGCAATTGGCAGGTAGTTTGCGTGGTCGGGTGTTGTTGGCAAATGAGGCAGGCTATGATGAAGTTAGGGCAGTCTGGAATGGTATGTTTGATCGAAAGCCGGCGCTGATTGTCCAATGCCTGGGCGCTTCGGACGTTGTAAAAGCCGTTAAATTTGCCCGCCAACATGACCTGTTGCTCTCTGTAAAAGGGGGAGGCCACCATATTGCGGGCAAATCCGTTTGCGATGATGGTTTGATGATCGATCTTTCATTGATGCGCTCGGTTCATGTAGATCCTGATAAAAAGACGGTTCGCGTTGATGGGGGATGTCTATTAAGCGATGTAGATAAAGAAACGCAAATGTATGGGCTGGCCGTACCGGCCGGCATTGTTTCACACACAGGAGTAGGCGGTCTAACTCTTGGTGGTGGATTTGGCTGGATCAGCCGTAAATACGGATTTACCATCGATAATTTACTCTCTGCCGAAGTGGTTACAGCCGATGGTCAGGTGGTAACTGCCAGCGAAAAAACGAATAGTGATCTTTTCTGGGGATTGCGGGGAGGCGGTGGAAATTTTGGCGTGGTAACTTCCTTTGAATTCAATTGTGCGTACATTGGGAAAGAAGTTTTTTCCGGTATTATTGCGCATCGATTTGAAGATGCCCGCTCATATATGCATTTTCATGCCGAATATGTAAGAACGTTACCTGATGAAATGACGGTCTGGATGGTGATTCGACACGCTCCACCGCTGCCTTTTTTAGATAAAGATGTACACGGCAAATTGGTCGTTCTTGTGCCATTCGTTTATCTTGGTGATGAGGCAGAAGGCAAAAAGTTGATAGAACCTGTGCAAAATTTTGGCCAGCCTCATGGTGTGTTTATGGGAATGAATAGCTGGACAGACTGGCAAGCAGGTTTTGATGGTCTAAATACTCATGGCGCGCGTAATTACTGGAAATCGCACCATTTAAAAGAACTCTCTACTGCCTGTATCGAAAAAGTTCTTGAATATGCACAAAAATTACCTACTGAAAGTACGGAAATATTTATTCCACATATGGAAGGCGCACCGGGTCGGGTTCCTGCCGATGCAACTGCTTATTCTTTTCGAAGTAATCCATTTGTATTAAATGTACACACACGTTGGGAAAGCGAGCAAAATGATCGGGAATGTATTTCTTGGGCCAGAGAATTTTCAGAACAAACAAAAGTTTTCGCAGAAGGCGTTTATGTTAATTTTTTAAGCGATGAGGGAGATGACCGTGTAAGGGAAGCTTACACAAGCGGAGTTTGGGAGCGGTTGGTTCATCTGAAAAACAAATACGATCCGCAAAATGTGTTCAGGATGAATCAAAATATTCAGCCAACAGTAAATTAAGTCTTTTTAATACCATCCATGAGAGGAGGTGAGAATCGTGGGTAAAGTACTCCATTGCCGGGATTTAGGTTTTGATTGTGACGGTGTAATTCATGCCATGACAGAAGACGAAGTGTTGCAGCAAGCTGCTGAACATGCTCGTACAGTACACAATATGACCGAAATTTCCGATGAAGTGATTGCCAAAGTACGGTCGGTCATTCGTGACGAATGAAGCCATACTTAAGAATCATATTGCCTGCCTTGTTCAAGGGCAAGGCAGGTAACTTTTTGTACAAAGATTAAACCAAGAAAGAACTATATCATGAAATCTCTACAAAATGTTAAAGTTGCTGCAATCCAGGCTGCCCCCGTCTTTTTAGACAGAGAAGCCACGCTTCAGAAAGC
>CAYNLJ010000279.1:0-3372 GCA_964398005.1 uncultured Caldithrix sp.
AGCTTCAGCTTGCGCCTTACACTGTAGGTGATACCACATTGCCGGTAGCCGCAGGCTTTACGCCTGCGCGCTGAAGACGTTAATAATAGTATAAGAGTTCAGAGCCAGTCCGGCTGGCGCCGTCAAGACGGGTGTAAGAGTAGGGGCTAGGCATGCCTCGCCCCTACTCTTTCTGTGTTTTTCGGTGGCTGTTAATTTTTGCTACAGCACATTCGGTTTCGCGTTAAACAGATTATTTCATCGTGGGGGCAACTTCTTCTGATTGTTTTTCCACGGATTGATGCGACTCTTTCAAATCTTTACCATACAGCCTGAAACTGAGCAACATGGCCAGTAAGATGAATGCGCCTGCACTGACAAACGGAATTTCCGGTCCAAATTTATCAAAAAAGTAACCAGCCCATAATGGTCCGATAACTCTTCCCAGAGAAGAAAAGGATTGATTGAGCCCTAAGATGCCGCCCTGTTCTTCACGTGCAGCATTTTTTGAGACCAAAGCAGCAACTGAGGGATTGTGCATCCCAAAGCCAAAGGCCACCGCAGCTACAACCAGCAGGAAAAATCCCAATATATGGACAAAGGGGAAAATGAGAAAAGCTGAACCTAAGATAAAAGTAGCTGTTGTAATCAATCGTTTTTCACCGAATCTTTTGGCTAATTTCCCGATCAATACACCCTGGGTAGTCGCACTGATTATGCCAATCATGGCGAAAAAATAGCCCGCATGTTGTGAATCGTAGCCAAAGGCCCGTTCCAGATAAAGAGCAAAGATGGTTTCAAAATTCGCGAAGGAAGTGGTTACAATAAAAAAGATCAGGAACAAAATACCTAAATTGGGATGATGCAACGCACGGTAAAGATTTTTCAGGTTAAACCTTCGGTAATCACGGGTAACCGGATTTTCAGTATCAACGGTTTCTTTCAACTTAACAAAGGCAAAAATGAAAGCCGTCAAAGAAAGACCGGCAGCCATCAACAGAGGCACGCGATAGCCGGCAAATCCACTGACGATCCCGCCTAATGCAGGTCCCAAAATAAATCCCAGACCAAAGGCGGCTCCTACAATGCCCATGCCGCGGGCTCTCTCTTCCGGGGGAGTAATATCGGAAATGTAAGCCATAGCCGTTGGCACGGTAGCTGCAAAAATACCCGTTAAAACCCGGGCTACAAACAGAACCGTTAAATTCCCACCAAGAGCAAAAATCACATGGGTAACTGCCGAACCAGCCAGACTCATCAGTAGAATTGGTCGGCGTCCAATACGGTCAGACAAACGTCCCCAGATGGGTGAAAAAATAAATTGCATCAGAGAGTAAATAGTGATCATGCTGGCAATTACTTTGCCTACCTGGTCCGGGCGGGTGACAAACTCTTCCAGATAGTATGGTATAATGGGAATAATAACACCAAAACCAAGTAAATCTATGAAAATAACCAGAAAAATGATCGTCAATTCTTTTTTGTAGTCTTTCAT
The DNA here is from genome assembly GCA_964398005.1 of uncultured Caldithrix sp. GTDB lineage: Bacteria > Calditrichota > Calditrichia > Calditrichales > Calditrichaceae > Caldithrix. The sequence goes on from CAYNLJ010000279.1 coordinate 1,475, forward strand.
CGTCCTTTTCTCTATGTTAAATCAATTTTTTATTAATCCATTTTCCCTTCTGATTATTCCCACAATCTAAGGAAAAATTGAAATAAATAGCAAAGAGAAGTTTCTGGTTGAAAGGCGACATCTGAAAGAAGTGAAGGGGGTTGATTTAAAGGTCAGCAACTGACCAATTCATTAAAGCAATAAACTGGTTATTCGCCAATAAAGTTGATGTTTCTCGATTTCATTCTGTTTCGGCAAAGAAATAAAGCGCAAATAGTTTTTTGTGCAAAAACAGTCTGCCTGGTGTCGATCTTAATTTTTTAAACGCACACTGCTCCACTCATCTTAATCAAAATTAAAGTTTATCAGCGGTAATGCTCTTAACCACTTTGGATTATTCCCGGCGTAATTAAATAATCCCAGTTGTAATCCATGCAGTTTTTTTGCGTAATTGATTAAACTTAATGAAATTCCCTCCTGCCGGCCCTTGTTCCAGTTAATAGTCGAAAGGCCAAAACCTTTAAACAGGCCTTCTTCCGGTATTTTAATCATGCCGGCCGTTAAGGCAATGCCTTTCACCGTTTTACCGCCCATCATCAACCCGGCAATACTGAGGCCTTCCACTTCCTGAGCACCCAAACCAAAGCCGGCCACATTTAACCAGCGCAGTTTCTTACCTGCCCCCAGGCCAAAACCAGCTACACTAACACCCTCAATTGAGCCACCGGCTCCAACGCCAAACAAAGCGGCCTGCAGACCAGTCATGTCTCTACCTGCCCCTACGCCAAAGCCCGCCAGATGAATGCCTCTCACATCTTCTCCGGCTCCCAGACCAAACCCGGCAAAATGAACACCACTCATGGATTGGCCTGCTCCACTACCAAAACCGGCAATGGAAAAACCTTTCAATGATTTACCTGCCCCAAGGCCAAATCCGGCAATTCCCACACCGGTAAAAGAATCTCCAGCACCCAGGCCAAATCCTGCTAAAGCAAGGCCCTTTACTTCATTTCCGGCCGCCAGACCAAAACCTGCCAGTGAAATACCAATGATCTTGTTTCCGCTGCCAATACCCAATCCACCGAAATTTAAGCCTGTCATGGTATTTCCTGCTCCGCTGCCAATCAGTCCCAGATTTACTCCCACCATCTTTTTCTCTGCTGAAACGCCTACTAAGCCAGCTTGTACCCCATAGAGTTCTCCGGCCTCAGGCATCAGCAAGCCCAGAGAGATTCCTTTGACTGTAGCCTGCTGATTGTTTTTCGCTTTCCACAAGGTGATATTGATACCCTGCACCTTTTCTACCTGACGGTCGCTCCAGTTGATGCGTAAGCCGGTAAACGTCTTCGAATTGCCAATGCTTAATCCATATTTAGAAGTTGGAATGTCCAGTGATTGAGCAATTACTAATGCAGGCAGTAAAATAAAAAGTAATTTTTTTACCAGCTTCATTTTCAAATCCTCCACCTTTTGCTATTGAACTTGTTAAAATTACGAAACCCTGTTCAAAAAGTTGCTGGAATGCAAGTAAAAAGTTTGAAGTTTGAAGGGGGAAGGAGGAAGTTAGAAGGAAGAAGTTTGAGGGGTGAAGTTTGAGATAAGCTGTTAGTTCGGAATTGGGAATTGGGAATCAGGAATTAGGAATCAGCTGTTGAAGCCATTCAACATTCAACATTTTTTATTAACTGCTTAGATCAAATTCCATTTTTTGCGCAAAGCCCATTCCAGAGTTATTAAGATCAGAATTAAAAGTAACAGGCTTAGCCTGTGCCACAATTCAATCTCTTTTTCCTGGGGAAAATATTGTTTCTGTCCCTGTAAAACAGTCGCCAGACTGGACAATGAATCGACCGGGATCATTCTCCCCTGGTTTAGTTCAGCCAATTTCTTTAAGAATAAGGTGTCCGGATTAAGATGAA
>CAYNLJ010000280.1:0-3367 GCA_964398005.1 uncultured Caldithrix sp.
CTGCAATACAAACATCTTAATCCGGAAAATGTGCAGGTTACAACGGTGGATGGTTCGCAAACCTTTACCGACAGCTTAGATTATTTATTGGATGCGGTCAATGGACGTATCCTGGTTTATGATCCGGCTGAACATCCGGGTGCCAGCATGCAGGACAATATGAATTACAAAATTTCTTACACCAATTATCCGGTTTGGCACAGTAAGGCCTTCAAAGGCGAATTGACCAATCCATATTTTGATGGTTTGCAATTAAGCGTTGTGGAAACGCCTTTTAAATTACGTAGTGAAAACACCGGCTGGAGCGCTTCCAGTCAGACTAATCTGGAATACGAATTGGCGCCTAATAATGCAGACAAGGAGGCGGCCGATTATTTGATTAAATTCTACAACACTATTGTAGACACCAGCTTGCCTCTTGGTAATTTACCCGGCATTCGTACCAATTTTACCATCACTAATGTAGATCTGAATAAACCGGCACGCTACATTATTTTAGAATCAACTCAGCGTGACACCATGTGGAATCCTGGTGAAACGATTTTCATCCTGGTCGGTGATGAGGGATTTGAAAAATCATGGTCTGTCAAATTTGTGGAACCTAAAAATGAAGAGTACATTCCACCGGCTGAAGGAGACGAGTTTTACATTTCGGTATTTAAACCGTTTAAGGTAACCGATCGCTTTTCATTTGTGACTAAAGCGGCCCATATTGATCCTACCAAAGCCAAAAGTGAATTGGACAAAATTCGTGTGGTGCCCAATCCTTATGTGGCTACCAATATTATTGAACCCAAAAATTTTGTGGATCGCGGTTCACGCGGCTATCGGAGACTTTACTTTGACCGATTGCCCAAAAAATGCACCATAAAAATTTTTACTACAGCCGGAGAACTGGTTCGTACGCTGGAACATGACAGCACCATTGACGATGGTAAAGAATATTGGGATCTGTTAACCAAAGACAATATCGAAGCCGCGTATGGCCTGTATTTTTATCATGTTTCGGCTCCGGGCATCGGAGAAAAAGTAGGAAAATTTGTCATCATAAAATAATGCGGAGGCATTAGATGTTCAGACGAAAATTAATCCATTTATTATTAATATCCGGCTTATCCGTTTCTATGGGGTTTGCCCAGTTAACCAGTTCATCGACCATGTCTAAGGTCGGAACGACCGTGGCTCAGTTTTTAAAAATTGGCCCAAGTGCACGTGCCCTGGGGATGGGCGGCGCCTTCACGGCTATTGATGATGATATCAGCCTTTTGCATTGGAATCCGGCCGGCTTGGCGCGTTTAACAGCCAATGAAGCACTTTTTACCCACACAAACTGGATTGCCGGAACAAATTACGATTACATGGCTGTGGGCATTAAAATTTACAATGTGGGCACCATTGCCATGATGGTTTCTGCTTTTAATTCGGGCGACATGGATGTGCGTACGGTCGATATGCCCGATGGTACCGGTGAAAAATTTAATACCAGTGATTTGATGATCGGTTTAAGTTTTGCCCGGAATCTGACCAACCGTTTTTCCATCGGTGGTTCGGTTAAATACATTCATCAAAGGCTGTGGCACATGTCTGCCTCTACAGTGGCAATTGATATCGGTACCCTGTTTACCACACCTTTTTACGGAATTCGTTTAGGTGCCAGCATGTCTAACTTCGGGCCAAAAATGCGTCTCGATGGACGGGACATTAAATTTGCCCAGGATCCAGATCCGCGTGAAGAGGGAAATGTTGAATTCGTCAATGCCCAGTACGAGATGTTGTATTATTCCATTCCGCTTAACTTTCAACTCGGTCTGGCCAAAGACTTTAACTTTGGCCCCAAAAATCGTCTGACGTTGGCTCTGGACGCTGTTCATCCCAATGACAATTACGAAGCGGTGAATGTAGGAACCGAAATTGCTCTGCAAAACATGATTTTTCTAAGAGCCGGCTACAAGTCTCTTTTTCAGAAAGACAGTGAGGAGGGCCTGACCTTAGGGGCTGGTTTAAATTACCGTCTCTATTCTACGGTGGTTTTAAAGATTGATTACGCTTACGAAGATTTTGGCGTTTTAAACAATGTCCAGCGGTTTAGTCTTGGATTAAGATTTTAAATCTTGAAAAATAATGAAAAATTTACAAGCCGGTCTGGAAGTCGTTTCAGATCGGCTTTGTCATTTTGGATTAATGGAGTAATGGAATTGAAAAAGGTAGTTTTTGTCGGACTATTAATGGCTTTGATTCTTAGTTGTCAGAAAAAAGAAAAACCACCTGTTCTGGCGAAGGTTGATGGTAAAACAATTTCTCTTGAAGAATTTAAACTGGCTTATCAGTTTAACCCGTTTTTGGCAAAAGTCCAGAATCCGGACTCGGCCAAATGGTTTTTACTCAAATCTTTGATTGCTGAAAAATTGATTGCTTTAAATGGCCCTGAAGATCAACAACAAATTAAGGATTTACTGGAAGCCTACCGCCGGGAAGCAACCATTGAAGCCTTCTGGCAAGAGGTTATTGAACCCAAGGTAACAATCGCTGATTCAGAATTGCGCCAGGCCTACCTGCATTCAAAAATCAAAAAGATAGTGCAGTATTTATTGTTTACCGATCAGCAGGAGGCCAGGCAGGCTTATGACCTGATTCGTAAAGGTATGTCCTTTGAACAACTGGCTCAATTGCGTGGTTTTGATGAACATTCTATTTTGACTGACACCCTAACCTTTAGTGACCAGTTGCCGCACATCGAAGAACAGATATTCAAAATGACAGTAGGGGAGGTGAGTCCACCCGTTAAGGAAGGCTTGTATTATTTCGTGTTAAAAGTGATCGGCGAGCAAAGAGATATTTTTACTTCTGAGGAAGATTTTAATTATTACAGGAATAGCTTGCGTAAAAAGCTAAAGCGCCAAAAAATGCAGCAAGCCATGGAACAATATTTAAAGCAAAACTTACCTGGGAATCCTTATCAGTTATCTAAAGAAAAAGTAAAACAATTGGTACAGGCATTAGAGAAACAAATTTTTGAAGATCCTAATCTCCGGGAAAAAGAGGGCTTTACATCAGACCTGTCCTTTTTGCAGAATGAATTACAGAGTGATTTCTTAGATCAACCCATGGTGAATTTTTATTACGGAGAAAAATGGACGGTTAAATTGCTATTAAAGAGGCTTTCTGTGTCATCTTATCCCTTACGCTTTGACAACCGGGGATTATTTCGTAAAAGCTTTTTACTGGCTTTAAAAAATATTCTGGATGATCAGGTTCTTTTGCATGAGGCTGAGAAAAGGACTTTGCAGAAATCGAATTATGTGACGCAGCAAGTCCGGATTTGGCAGGATTACCTGTTGTTTAAAAAGGGCCTGGCCGGCATTTTAAA
>CAYNLJ010000281.1:0-3366 GCA_964398005.1 uncultured Caldithrix sp.
TGAATCGAAATGATCGCATCAAAGGCGGGGTTGTTGTTACGATGGTGGGCATTGATCAGGCGACAACGCGTTTTTAACGGCGGTACCTGTTGATCGGATTTACGTGTAGTAAACACGCGATGACCGCGTTGTTTCAGCCATTGGTTAAACTGCAGGGTGACCTGTAAATTGATGTCCTTTTCCCACACGCCATTCCAGACAGCGCCGCTGTCCGGACCACCATGCCCGGCATCAGTACAAAAAACGGCCATTGGTATTCTCCCGTAAATTACTGAATTAATCTTCCCTGAGAATGGAGGCTTCCCTGCGGTGATATGATTGAGAACAAAATATAGAAAATATTAAAATGAGATGCCAGTTAGTTTTAGTCTGATCAACATAAAAAAGCAGTCAAGATGAATTTTACTTACAATTATTGTTTAATTTCAGTTTTCTCGTCCCCCATTCCAGCATCCACTAAGTTCTTTTTTAATTGTTCAAACTCTTTCCTTAGTTTAGCAATCTGTCCCAGAGCTATGATGCTAAAGGTCATTCCAACAATACCGAACACATCCATTGATCTTCCTTTCCTTTTACTTATGCTTTCTGTGGTACTTAAAATTGTTTTTCAGCTTTCTTATGTAAATCAGCCTGTTTTATAGTATTTTCCTCCTCCTCTGATGTATGATGGTCAGGAGACAAAATACTCACTCAATGATAGATTGTCAAAGTACACTGCAACACTTGGATTACCAAATCTTCCTTAGAGTTCTGTCAAATGGTCTAAAATTTTAGCGATTCAAGGGCATCGGTTAAAGTTGGTTGATTTTGAGCATAAGTAAACAAACCCATGATGGTGAGTGTTTTCTCTATGGACGGTGTCAGGTTGGTAAAAATCAGTTTTCCATTGACTTCGTTTAATTTTTCAATGATTTCGATTAAGGATGAAATTCCGATGGAATTAACCATTTTGCTCTTTTCAAGATCGAGGATCACATTTTTAATGCCCTGAGCATAATGTTGTTCAAATTCCTGCAATATCTTTTCGCCCCCCTCATTATTTATGTAACCTTCGGTTTGTATGATCAAAATATCATCCTGTAATTGCGAAGCCAGAGTAAACTTTGCTTCCATTTCAACTCCTTCGTTTTTTAAACGTTTTAGATTTATGTTTAAACAAGGTTTTTGGTGAGGGTGATTTTGGTGCCTGTCTCATTTGATTCGACCACAAATTCATCAGCCATGCTTCTCATCAGTTTTAAGCCCCAGCCACGCTTGTGTGTACTGCCCAGTTTTTGTCTGATGTCAGGATCTTCCACTGCATCTATGGCAAACCCCTGGCCAAAGTCACGCACCAGAATGACCAGTTTTTCAGGGTTCATTGTGAATTCGATGCACACCTTCTGATTTTTTTCACCGGCGTGTTCAAAGGCATTGATCAACGCCTCACTCACAAGAATATGTGCTTCACTTATTTTCCCCTGAGGAACACCTAAAAATGCCGCCATCCGGTCCATAGCCTCGATGGCTACTAACTCAATATCCGGGATTTTGGGTAGCGCCATTTTTAATTTGATATTTTTAGTCATCCACTCCTCATTTCTGAAAATAAAGTTATGGTTTACTGTTCAGGATGATCAACAATCCTACAGTGCAAATGTAAATTCAGTAATAAATTTTTAAGTACTTTTTATGACGACAAAGGTCAAATCATCAGCCAGTGGCCTTCCATTCGTCCATTGCAGGGTAAAATCTTTCAAATGATGAATGATTTTCTCAGCTCTTTCTTTCCCTAATACGCTGAGCTGTGATTTGATTCTCTGGTAGCCCATCATTTCGGAAACTCCATTCTGTAACTCCGGCATTCCATCACTCATCATCAACAACACATCCCCCATGTTCAATCGGCCTTCAGTGACTTCATACAGCGACTTATCCATCGCTCCGATTGGCAAGCCATGCTGAGCTATTTCTTCGACCCGGCCGGTGCTGTTTCGATACAGAAGAATAGGCGGCATGCCTGCATTGATAATTTTAAATACATTTTCTTGGAGGTTTATCATTACAATACCCATCATCATGCGTTGTAATCCCATGCTTTTAATGCCGCTGTTAGCGGTGGCAAAAAACGATGGCAAATCCATCTTGGCTGAATTCGTTGTAAAGATCGACTTCATAGCCGAGACCATGATGCCGGCTTTCATGCCGTGACCGGTGGCGTCGCCGAGGGCAACATTAAACGATCCATCATCTTTGAAGGAAAAATCGTAGTAATCCCCGCCGACCTCCGTGGCAGTTTGCATGTGTACTGCAATGTCCAGGTGTGGCAGCTTTGGCAATGCCTTCGGCAGCATAGCCAACTGCATTTGGCGGGCTTCTTCCAGTTCAAGGGTTTTTCTTTCGTTTTCTGCCTGGATAATTTTGTTGTGTTCTTCAGCCTGCTTTAAATCCAGATGGCGGATAAAGGCCAGATTGAAAACATCGGCGAACCGTTTCATAAGCATCAATGCTTCTTCTGAAAACGGTTCGTTTCTAAATGCAAAAAGCCCCCCGGCCGGAAACATCACACAATGAAAATATTGTTTGGTATCATGGGAAATTTGTTCCGGGCCTTTAACCGGTAGGTTGGAGGTCTTGGTGTATTTATAATAATCAATCAGCTCTTTTCCCTTAAGCGTATAGGAAAAACTGCATTGATTTTGCCAGCTATCATAAATTTTTTCCAGCAGAGGATGCCCCTCCAATATCTCATCACCGGCTAATAAAGTAATCTGGGTTTCTTTTCCCGGAGAGGCGGTCCAGACATTTACTTTTCTGCTGATATCGTTAAAAATACCGATACCGCAGCGTATGGTTTTAAATTCCAGGCCGTCCAGTTCCGAAAAAACTACAGCTACTGAATCGGACAAATCCTCACTTTTGTGCATGGCCATGGCTGTTGCCCGCACACGCTCCAAAGCTGCTTCAATCTGTGCTTCTCTGGCCTGGGCTTCGGCACTTTTGATATCTAAAAAGCGTGAGTAGGCAAATGAGAAGACATCAAGAAACCTCCCGGCAATCGATAAATCTTCTTCGGAAAGTTTTTTTTCTGAGAGCAAAACCAAATAGCCCAGTTTGAAAAAGAGAAAATGAGTGGTAATGGTGTCAGGAGTATTTTTTTCTAAAACCGATTTTTCTGAATTCGAATAATGATATTGTTCAGTAATGGCTTGTATTAATTGTAAACGTCGTTTTCCCGAAAATTCTTCGGTCACCTGACCTTTGCGTTTTCCAAGTGCATCCAGGAATTTTGGAAAAAAATCGGGTGTATATTTTTTTAAAATATTCATCGCCCTATCTAATGATGTGCTTTCAAAAGGCTTAACAGCAACATTTGAACGGGCGCGC
>CAYNLJ010000282.1:0-3336 GCA_964398005.1 uncultured Caldithrix sp.
CAGCTTGATTTAGATCTGTATCGTTTTGACAACTGGAAATTTGGGAAAGGTCAACAAAATCATCAAAATGTTCCAGATTTTAAATTAGATTTAGTTTATGTGATTTATAGAAATGTTTATAATGATGATGATTATTATAAGTCAAAATTAATACCAGTACGTGATGGTACGAAAGATTGGAGCGGTTTGGCAGGACTTGATTTTTCGGGAACATTGCATTTGCCAAATAATGATATTTATGCAGTTGGAGGTTCCTGTTATGGAAATAGCTCAGGAATTACAATTGTAAAATTCCATTTTAATTTTAATGATTCTAATCCTTACGTGGCAAACGGAGGAAACGGTAGATATTTACATTTGTTTTTGCATGAGTTAGGGCATTTTTTCGGATTACCTCATCAATATAAGAGTGGAGTATCGGCCTTGATGGGGCTTAATGAAAACTCAGGCTACACTATGTCGCCTTTTGAAAGAGAAAAAGTAGGCTGGATAAGCCCAACAATCATAACTAATGACACACAAATCCAACTGAATGATTACGTTAATACTGGTGAAGTAATTAAAATAAATCAGGGTTCCAATTATTTTATTTATGTTACTAATCATCAATTACAAAATCCTTTTGATTTTCCTAATGGTAATTACGAAGCACCCGGTATTTATATTACCAAAGTTAATTCAAATTCAAAAGTAATACATCAAGTAAGCGCTAAAGGCAATTTTGATTGGCAATATAAAGGACAGTTTGATAATATATGGGGAAATCCTGGTGATAAAATTCCAGCCTGGGACTGGATAAAAGAAAATCCAACAGAAAAATCTTATCTTGATGCGCTTCATGATCCTGATAATAATAAGGACAAGGTGCAACACATTTATTACGATGATAATCACCAATTAGTTGAGAATCATGATATTCATCGTTGTTGGGGGCTTACAGAAGATGTTTTTGATGCGGTTCCAGGGAAAGATATGCTTTCAAAATACACTAATCCATCTATATTAGCTTATGGAGTCGGAAGCGATCAGTATGGCATTCAAATCGTTTCGCAAAGCAATGGCGTTTACACAATTAATGTTTATACTTCGTTACAATCGGTAATTGATAATCTTCCTCCTTTCAGACCGCTAAATTTTTCGACAACCTTATCAGGCAATACTATTACTATTAACTGGGATGCCAATTCCGAACCTGATTTCAGTCGTTATGAAATTTATCGTAGTTATGTCTCTAATTCAGGTTTTTCCAGAATAAAAACGATCTATGATGTTAATACCACGTCATACCTTGATAATAATTTTCAGTTACCGGTTTCCGGTTATGTTTATTACAAAATGCGTTCGGTTGATATTGATGATAAAGTTTCAGTGTTTACAAAAATTATAAGCACCAATGTTCCGCCTACGGCGCCACAGAATTTTACTTATTCAGGAACCGACGCAAACAGACATCCTGTTTTTACCTGGTCTGCGAACCCGGAAGAAGACATTGCCGGCTATAATCTATATAAAGAAAAACCGGTCGGCTCTGGTACTATTGTAAAAGTGAATTCAGCATTAATCACTACTACTCAATACACCGATATGAATGAAACGGTAGGCATGGATGGATTTATTGCCGATTACTGGTTAAAAGCGGTAGACAATGGCTCGTTGGAATCGGATGAATCCAATCATCAATCTGTTATGACCGGAGGCATGTGGAAAATTGCGCATCCAGCGCCTGAAGATAAAAATAATATTCCGGATAAGCTAGTACTATCTCCCGCTTTTCCCAATCCTTTCAATCCGGTTACGACCATTAAGTTCGGGCTGCCTCATTATGGCAAGGTGAAATTACAGGTTTTTGACATCAATGGCAATCTGGTAATTTCATTGATTGATAAGTTTTTGCAAGAAGGCTACCATCGGGTCAGGTGGACCGGAATTAATTCCCATGGAAAACCCGTCTCCAGCGGACTTTATATCTACAAACTGGAATATGATAACATCGCTTTAGTAAAGAAAATGTTTTTACTCAAATAATTTTTTTTGCCCTTATCCAGAAGGATAAGGGCTTTTCTTCCTTCGTATCTTCACTTGCCTTTCGTCATTTTAGATATTATATTTAGGTGTACGTAAGTACACTATTAAAACAGGTGCATCATGATTTTTGAAGATATTTTTGAACCCATAGAAGTGATTTCGCATTTTAAGGACGGGCAGATGCGTCCCTTACGTTTTAAGTGGAACGGCCGGGTGTACAAGGTGTACCAGTTGAACGGACACTGGGTCAGCAATCAGGGTTACAACAAACAGCACCACTTTTCGGTCATTGCCGATACGTCCGATTATTTTGAGCTGCTGTTTGACAGCGCCAATTTTGACTGGCAAGTAGCACGGGTGTGTCTGGATGGCTGAACAAAAGGGTAAACTAAGGGGGCAGAAAGCAAAAGTGACTAAGCAATTTCAAATTGCAGCTTTTTTAAATTTTCAACCGGAATCCGTTTTTTGAGATTTAAAATTTCAATACCGACAACCTGGTCTTTTTCATTAAAATCCAGAATGATGCCCGGCTTTACCTCTTCAGATTCCAGTATTTTGGATTCATCAAAGCGGATGTAAAGCGCATCTGCTTTTTCGTCAAAATGGACTCTCATAATTTATTCCTCATTTTTCTGTCAAAATAAACGGTGATAATGCGAATATGTTCAATTTCATCGGCAAAAACAACCCGTAGCACCCGGTTGCCAAACTCAGGAATTCGACACAACGCATGCCGGAGATCCGGGTCGGTTGCATCTGGTTCAATTTTTTCAGGCTGATTTACTGCCCGTTCAACCCATTCGACCGGGATTCCTCGTTCCTTTAATGTAAAGAGTGCATGCTGCGTAAATTTGAGTTTCAATTGATTGCTCACAAAATTTTTGAAATTTATTTTCAAAACAATTTAAAACATTTTTGGTTTGTTGCAAGAGCCCTTTATGACCGAATGATAAATCCTCTGTTAAATCGCACATCATTACATTTTTTCTTGCCATCAGAGGCGCGTTGTTGTAAATTAAGGGTGTACAAAAGTACACATAAATTATAAGTAAGATAAACAGGAAAGCCAATGAAGTTAGTGCCGGCCAGGGACAAAGTGCAGCGTGTAATATTGCACATTGACGCCGACGCCTTTTTTGCCTCGGTGGAGCAGGGCTTTAATCCCAAACTGCGCGGCAAGCCGGTGATTGTCGGCGGGCAGGAAAATCAGCGTGGCGTGGTGCACACGGCCAGTTACGAGGCGCGGGCCTGTGGCGTGCGCACGGGCATGCCTTTGTTTAAGGCCAAAGCCTTGTGTCCGCAGGCGGTTTT
>CAYNLJ010000283.1:0-3329 GCA_964398005.1 uncultured Caldithrix sp.
CTAAACCTGGAATTTTCCTTAACCGACGTTGATGCCAATGCAATCATGGTCTGATCAATGGCAAACGGAATAGGAATACTTATCTCCTGCAGTTCTGTTGAGCCAAGAGCATTGGCCATCACTTGTTTAGCGTCACCAATTTTTTCTTGTTTAAACAATTTGAGGGCTTTTTTAATTGCGCTCGGATAGGTTTTTAGTGGAATATTAGTAAACGTTAATGGGATATTACTGCCTAATTGAACTAAGCTCTGACAAAACTTATTCTTCCTGTTTAGTTTGGCCTTCCTCCAAAAAGATCAAAGCTCATTCTGTTTTCCTCAAAATAGTCAGAGCTTTTTTAACTAATTTTTACTCGAGTCTATTTTGTTCCTTTCCTTTTGACAGGCCGAAAACAACCGTGAAAGGGAAAAAATTTGGAGCGGAACAATCCAGTATTTTTTTGCTTCCATGGCACGTCCTCCTTATTTAACCCCAACAAATCTCAAATCTTCTATCAATTTTAATTTCAAAAAAAGAAATGGCTCCTTAATCAATTAGTGAAATTGCAAATGGTGAAACACCTGATTATTTTATTTTTATTTAATTTTTGGCAACCAATTTTTTTATTTTGTAATATTGTGTTTTACCACCGTTTGGAGAGGAAATCATCATGAAAAAACGACTTTTCTTAATTTCGGTTCTTAGCCTCATACTAATTACCAATTGTGCTTATTTAAAACAGCAACCGGTTCAAGTTTCTAAAAAGGACACTTCTTCCTATCTGAACAGGCCACTGCCTTTTGACAGTACCATCATCAAAGGCCAGCTACCCAATGGTTTAGTTTATTTACTCAAACAAAACCACAAACCCGAAAAACGCCTGTTTTTGCGGTTGGTCGTTAAAGTTGGCTCGGTTGTAGAAGAAGATGATGAACAGGGCATCGCCCATTTTTGCGAACACATGGCTTTTAACGGAACAAAACACTTTAAAAAACAAGCCCTGGTCGATTATCTTGAATCGATTGGCATGCGTTTTGGCGCGGACCTTAATGCCTACACCAGTTTCGACCAAACCGTCTATATGCTGGAAGTGCCTACCGATTCCCTGCCTTTGATTCAAAAGGCCTTTCAAATTTTGGAAGACTGGGCGCACAATGTGACTTACGATCCGGAAGAAATTGACAAAGAGCGCGGCGTGGTCATTGAGGAATGGCGCCGGGGGCGTGGCGCCTTTCAGCGTGTGCGCGACAAATTGCTGCCCGATTTGTTTAAAGATTCCCGTTACGCTAAACGTTTACCCATTGGTAAAAAGGAAATTTTGGAAACATTTGACTATCAGGTTCCGGTTAATTTTTACAAGAAATGGTATCGCCCCGAACTAATGGCGGTTGCGGTTGTTGGCGATTATGATATCAAGGTGTTGAAAGAATTAACACTAAAACATTTCAGTCGCCTTCAAAATCCACCTCAGGCCCCCGAACGCAAATATTACCCTGTACCAGCACAAAATCAAACCATTTTTAGTCTTGCTAAAGATCCCGAACTACCTGTGGCACAAATTGAAATCGATTACAAAAGCGATCCGGACACCGAACGAGTCGTTTCCGACTACCGGAAAAACTTAATGACTAATATGATTGCGGATATGTTGAGTAAACGTCTACAGGAGTACACTTCCAAACCAAATCCTCCCTTTAACTTTGCTTACAGCTACAAGGGACGAATTGTACAAACCAAAGAAACTTTTTCGCTGGCTTGCGCCGCCCGTAGCGAGAACATCATTGCCGGCTACCAAACGTTGCTCATTGAAGCCAAACGTGCTTTGCTGCATGGTTTTACACCAGGTGAACTCCAGCGACAAAAAAAGTTCTTACTATCCTACTGGCAAAAACTTTATCGTGAGCGCGACAAACAAAATTCCAAACGCCTGATTGATGAATACACCAGACACGTGCTTTACCAGGAACCCGTGCCCGGCGTAGAAAAAGAATTTGAAATCGTTAACCAAATTTTGCCGACCATTTCCCTGCAGGAACTCAATCAACTTACCAAAAAATTGTTGCAAAATCCGGATCGCGTCATCGCCGTGTTGGGCCCGGATAAACAAGGCCTCTACTTCCCGGATCAGGACACCTTACAGACCATTCTGGCCAGGGTAGATACCATGACGATAGAACCCTACGTCGATCAATCTGTTACAGAGCCTTTAATTGATCAGCCGGTTACCAGCGGACAAGTGGTAAAATCCATCGAACACCCGGAGCTTGGTCTTACTGAATGGCATCTTAGCAACGGGGCAACGGTTTTACTGAAGCCCACCCAATTCAAGAACGATGAAATTTTGATGAATGGTTTTAGCTTTGGCGGATATTCTCTGGCACCAGACAGCATCTATCTTTCAGCAAAATTCAGTGCGGCACTGGCCCGTCAATCCGGCCTGGGAAAATTTGATCAGATTCAACTGGAAAAATATCTTTCAGACAAAGTGGTCCGACTAAGTGCACAAATTGCCAAGGACAATGAAAGCTTTAGCGGTTCTTCTACTGTTAAAGACTTTGAAACCCTGCTGCAACTGGTATACCTTAACTTTACTGCCCCACGCTTTGACAAAGCCGCTTTTCAATCTTTTATTACCAGGCAAAAAAGCTGGCTAAAAACCGCCAGACTCAATCCGGAAAAAGTTTACAGCGATTCATTAACCATCTGGCTAACACAACACCACCCACGTTATTTACCGCTTACAGTAGAAATGCTGGATCAGATCAAATTAAATTCTGCTGAACGCTTCTTTAAACAACGTTTTTCCAATCCTGGCGATTTTACCTTCATTTTTGTGGGAAGTTTCGACCCGCAAAAAGTTAAACCATTGATTGAAAAGTACATCGGCGGCATTCCAGGCCATGAACAGCACGAAAAATGGGGTGTTCAGGATTACCAACCACCGCAGCAAGTGATTAACAAAAGCCTTTACTTGGGCAAAGACCCCAAAAGCGTGAACACTATTGTTTTTAATGGCCCGTTGGACTGGTCATATGAAAAGGTGCGGATTGGCCTGTTTGTGACCGACATTCTGGAAATTAAATTACGGGAACGCATTCGTGAAGCAAAAAGCGGAACTTACAGTATTGGGGTTAGCGGGCGTTTTTACCATATTCCACGCCAGCGTTTTGAAGTGGTCATTCGTTTTACCTGTGATCCGCAACGGGTCGATGAACTGACGCAGGAAGTCTTTACACAAATTGACAGCCTGGTGCGGTTTGGCCCCCGGGAAAAAGACCTGCAAAAAGTACGCGAGCAATATCTGAAAGATTACGAAGAAGGTTTAAAGCAAAATGGCTTCTGGCGTTCGC
>CAYNLJ010000284.1:0-3318 GCA_964398005.1 uncultured Caldithrix sp.
AAAGCCGTGGCCGAATAAGCGATGATCAACCCCCAGTAGCTGTCATAAAAACCAAGACGAATCATGATGATGAACAAAGGCAAAAGCAACATGGTCACCGGAAACATTTGGGTGGTAATTAACCCGATCATGGATGCATCACGGCCTTTAAACTTGAAACGTGAAAAGGCGTAACCAGCGGTAGCCGCCAGCACCACGGCAAAGATGGTTACCGAAATGGAAACCACCAGGCTGTTAAACATCCAGCGCAAAAAGGGTTGACCTGTAAAAAGATCAACATATGTCTGAAAAGTAAAGTTTTCCGGAATGATGGCCAGCGATTTGCTCAATAAACGATCACCCGGCCTTAAGGAAATGGAAAAAACGACCAGAATGGGATAAATGGAAAAGAGAGAAAAGAAGATTAACACCCCATAAGCAAATATTTTTTCTATCAAAGAAAGTTTTCGGACGCTCTTTTTCATTGTTCTTCCCTTACGAGTAAACATTTTCAGTGGCTTTGGTTTTCATAATGAAGCGCCAGCTAAAGACCAGTAAAATGACAAAAATGACCATAGAAAAAGCCGCAGCGTAGCCCATCCTAAAATAGGTAAATCCCGCTTTGTAAACCCAACTGACCAGAATGTGTGTCTTGTCCGATGGCTCACCACCATTGCTGACCAGCCAGACTACATTAAAATTATTAAACGTCCAGATCACCCCCAGCGTAATGGCCGGCACCATTACCGGCTTAAGCAAAGGCATGGTGATGTTCCTGAACTGTTGCCAGCGTGTGGCACCGTCAATTTCGGCTGCTTCGTAAAAACTGCGTGGAATGCTTTGCAACCCGCCCAATGCAACAATCATCATGAAGGGGAAGCCCAGCCAGACATTGGTAATCAAACAAGCCGTAAAAGCGCCCCATTCGGTAGAAAGCCAGGGAATTTCAATACCGAACAGGCGTCCTAAAAGCAAATTAATGGCCCCGTACTCACTGTTAAACATGCCCCGCCAGGTCAAGGCCGTAATGTACTGAGGAACAGCCCAGGGCAAAATAAGCAGGGTTCTGAAAAACGACTTGGCTTTAATATCTTCATTGATGATTAAAGCCAGCATGACCCCAATGCCCACATGAAAAATCAAATTCAGCACCGTCCACAAAATGGTCTTAAAGAAAAAGTACCAGAAGGTCCCGTCGCTGAGCACCGACCAGTAATTTTTTAACCCGATAATGTGCCAATCTTTGAAATGGGTTAAATTCATATTGGAAAAGGAAATGACCACATTGTACAAAAACGGCCAAAGCACAATCAGGCTCATCACAATAATGGCCGGCATTACGTAAAGGTAGACCAACCGGTTTTGCGAACGGAAAAGGCTGCTATTCACGGTTCTCCCTGATTAATTTTTCAGCTAATGTTTGCATTTGTTGTACCGCCTGCGACGGGGTTACCTGCCCGGTAAAAATACCCTGGTAGGCCGGACGCATGGCATCAAAAATCCAGCGCATTTCAGTAACAACAGGCATGGGTTTACCAACCATCAACTGATCCAGTGCAGATCGAACAAGCTCGTTGTTCTGTACCAGACTATCCCGGAATGCTGTTTTACGGCTGGGAATGGTGCCGCTAAGTTTGGTAAAGCGTAACTGGACTTCTTCACTGGTTAAATACTTGAGCAGTTTTATGGCTACCTGCCTTTTTTGTCCTTTTAAATTTTTATTTAAAGAATAACCCATGGGTGAAACTAATGGCGCTGGCCAGAGGCCGGTTTCATCGATTTTGGGAATCCGCGCAATGCCAATGGGAATATTGTTTTTCAAATAGGTGGCAAAGGACCAGGGTCCGTTAATAATCATCGCTGAAAGGCCATCCTTAAACAGGGCATTGGCAATTTCATAATCCGCTTCTTTGGGCATTATTTTGTATTTGTTCACCAAATCGTAAATCAACTGAGCGGCCTTCATTGTTGCTTCAGTATTTAGCGTTGGGCGATAATTTTCATCAAACAACCAGCCACCATAGCCCGTAATAAAAGGAATGAAGAAAAACGGTTCAGTGTAATTCCAGGCAATGGCGTAACGTTCCGGTTTACCGTCACCATTTTCATCTACGGTCAATTTTTGTCCCATGGCAATCAGTTCACTCATGGTTTGTGGTGGTTTCTTAATCAGCCGTTTATTGTAAATCAGACAGAGATGGTTCCCAACCCGGTCGGCCACCTGGTACAGGTGTCCCTTAAAAATAGTGTTGGCAGGAAACGGACGATCCAGAAAGGAATCCAGTTCCGTTTTTGAAAAAAACTTCTCCAACGGCTGAATTACCCCCAACTCCACAAAGGGTCCAATATTATCGCTGGCACCATGGATTAAGGCCGGCCCTTTGCCAGCCAGCGAACTGATGATAAAGTTGGTTCGGGCCTCTTCCGGCGCATAAAAAAGTTGCACAAAACGATACTGTGGATAACTTGTGGAAAACTCGTGTAAAAGTGAATCAAGCAAAGCCCTTTCCAGAGGCCTCATGGAAGACCATACCACAATCTTTTCAGGACTACGCACACAACCTATTGTTAATATTGCAATTAAGACAATTAGGTGTATGATCGTTACCCATTTTTTTGCTTTTTGCTTATTTTTGCCGCATTTCTTCATTTTTGTTAATAATTGTGGAAAACTGTTAATTTTTCAATCCATTTTGGACACAAATTATTATTTTAATCGACTTTAACCTCTGTGGATAAATGCCTGAACCAGTAAAAATACAGACCCATCGAAAGGCCGATCAAAATCAAGGACAACCACCAGAATTCATCCCAACGACGTACAATAATGGTCATACCGGTTAGAAAGAGCACTACCTGCCAGGGAACAGCAAAAAAGGTAGCAATAATATCCCTTCGGTTTTCCTGATCTATTTGAGCCAGTACTTCTGGATTTAATTTTTTCTTTACCGGCCCCCAAAAGCCAAAGGGACGTGTCCGTTTGTAAAATTCAAGCAATACTTCATCGCTGGCCGGCGGGCCTAGATAGGTGCCCACAATCATGCCAACCAAAGAGGCCAAAGTAGCGATGGTAAAAGCAAAGTATTCCGGAATGCCCGGTAAAAAGGCTTTTTGCAAAATAGCCGCTACCATGCCGGTCACAATTCCCAATGAAAAGCCGTAGCCATTCATGCGCCACCAGTACCAGCGCGCCATGGTTGGAATCAACATACCGGCTCCCAGACTGGAGGTAATCCAGCCCCAAATTTCATTAATATTTTTGATTAGCAGCATAAAGCCAAGACCTAACAATACAATAGCAATCGAAGCCAACCTGCTGTGCAACAGAAGGGTTTTTTC
>CAYNLJ010000285.1:0-2988 GCA_964398005.1 uncultured Caldithrix sp.
ACGGAGCCGGTAAAACGACCACCATTCGCATGCTCTGCGGACTGCTTTTGCCGACGTCCGGCAGGGCTACCGTGGGCGGTTTTGATGTGTACACCCAACCTGATTTAATCAAACAAAACATCGGCTACATGAGTCAGCGCTTTAGCCTGTACGAAGATTTAACTGTGCGCGAAAATATTGAATTTTACGG
Organism: uncultured Caldithrix sp.; assembly: GCA_964398005.1. GTDB lineage: Bacteria > Calditrichota > Calditrichia > Calditrichales > Calditrichaceae > Caldithrix. The sequence goes on from CAYNLJ010000285.1 coordinate 191, forward strand.
CGGCGTTTACGGTTTAAAACGCAAACAAATCCAACAAAAAACCGATGAATTACTCGAGTACCTGCATTTGTCCGATCGCGCCGACACACTGACGGCTCAACTGCCGCTTGGTCTTAAGCAACGCATGGCGCTTAGCACCGCCCTGCTGCACGAGCCGGACATCATTTTTCTTGACGAACCCACCAGCGGGGTCGATCCGGATTCCCGCCGCCAGTTCTGGCTGCTGATTTACGAGCTGGCTGCCCGTGGCAAAACGGTTTTTGTCACCACCCATTTCATGGATGAAGCCGAGTACTGCCAGCGCATTTCCATCATGCAGAACGGAAAAATCATTGAACTGGATGAACCGCAAAAATTGAAGGCCAAATACCAGGCCTCTACCATGCAGGAGGTGTTCCTGAAAGCAATCGGAGAAAAGCCCAATGAACAGAACCTTTAAAAGCATTGTACGAAAAGAATTTTTACACATTGTTCGGGATTACCAGACCTTAATCATCATCTTCATCATGCCGGTCATCATGTTGATTATGTTTGGCTATGCCATCACTCTGGAAATGCGTAACATCGAAATAGCCGTTGTGGATCACGCCCGAACCCCGCAAAGCCGGCAATTACTCAACCATTTGCAAAGCAGTAACTTCTTTGTCATTAAGGCCTACGATCCACCGGAAAGTCAATTCGAATCGTTATTACAGCAACGACAGGTACGCTGCATTGTGGTCATCCCGGCCGATTTCAGCCTCTCGCTGATCCAGGAACGTTTTACGCCGGTTCAGCTGCTAATCGACGCCAGCGATCCAAACGCGGCCAATTTCATCCAGAGCTATTTTCAGAAAATTACAGCCCTTTTCAATACCGAAAATAATCCGCAGTTTAAGTTTCCTTTTGAAATTGTACCGCGCTTTTTGTTCAATCCTGATTTAAAATCGGAGTACTTTTTTGTACCCGGTTTAATCGCCATCATTGTTTTATTGATCAGCGCCCTGCTGACCAGCATTGCCATTGTGCGCGAAAAAGAACGCGGCACGTTTGAACAGATTCTGGTTAGTCCGGTACACGCATCGCAGATCATTCTGGGCAAAGTGATTCCCTACATCATCCTGGGCTTTGTGGACAGCGTTATTATTTTACTGATCGGTCATTACTGGTTTCAGGTACCGGTGCAGGGTTCTGTTTTGCTGCTGTTGGCCACGCTCATCCTTTACCTGCTGTCGGGCCTCAGTTTTGGGCTGTTTGTTTCCACCATTACCGATTCGCAACGTACGGCCATGCTGATTGCCCTGTTGATGACCATTTTGCCCACCATTTTGCTGAGCGGTTTTATTTTTCCGGTGCCCAGCATGCCCGTTATTTTCCAGTACGTCAGCAAGATCATTCCGGCCACTCACTTCCTTAAAATCATTCGTGGAATTTTACTGAAAGGAATTGGGCTCTGGGAACTAAAAGTGCCGATTCTGTACCTTACGCTTTTATCGGCCTTTATGATTGGTTTGAGCATTAAAAAATTTAAAGTCAGTCTGGAGTAACCATGCAGCGTTTATTGTACCTGATTCAAAAAGAGTTCAGACAAATTGCCCGCGAAAAAATCTACATCGGCATCATTTTTGTCGTACCGATTATTCAGTTAACCGTCATCGGTTTTGCCGTAACCACGGATGTGAAAAACGTACCGACAATTCTTGTTAATGAAGACCACTCCTCTTTCAGTAACCGCATTGAAGATGTTTTACTGAATTCCGAAACATTCAACTATCTGGGCCGATTACCCGACATGGCCAGCGCCCGTCTCTGGATTCGGGAAGGACAGGCCCAACTGGCTTTAATCATTCCCCCTCATTTTGAAAGAGATTTAAAAAACGGCAACTTCCCGCAACTTCTGGCGCTTATTGACGGCGTGGATGGCAATTCAGCCGGCGTTATTGCCGCTTACATTAACCTGCTGGCTCAAAAACTGCAAATCGCCTGGCTTCCGCAAATGAATATTTCTGCCAAACAGCTGATCAACATCCATTTGGTCGAACCGGAAACACGAATGCTTTACAATCCCGATCTGGAAAGCGTGAACAACATTGTGCCCGGCATTCTGGCCATGCTGATCATGATCATCACCACCTTTTTAACCGGCATGTCCATTGTGCGTGAAAAAGAGATTGGTACGCTGGAACAATTAATGGTTACCCCGATTCGCAACTGGGAATTACTGGCGGGCAAGATCATTCCGCTTACCATCATTGTTTTACTCTTGTTTAATGTGGGCATGGTTGCCGCCCGTCTGATTTTTGGTTTGTGGATGGCGGGCAGCTTACTGGAACTGGAATTTTTAGCCCTGCTGTTTTCTTTAAGCGGATTGTCCCTGGGCATTTTCGTTTCGACCATTGCGCACACACAGCAACAGGCCATGTTCTTAGCCTGGTTTTTCATGGTCTTTTCTCTGCTGCTTTCCGGATTTTTCATCCCTATTCAGAATATGCCGCCTGCCATTCAGGCCATCACTTACCTGAATCCGGTGCGTTACTTTATGGTCATTGTGCGGGAAATTTACCTGAAAGGCACACCATTGAAGTTTTTGTGGTCGCAGGCCGCCGCCATGACGCTTTTTGGCCTGACCATGTTTACACTGGCCAGCCTGCGCTTCCACAAACGATTAGGATGAGAAAGACACAAAAATTTACCACACAGCACCTTTAAGAAATGTTGAATTTTGAATTTTGAGTGTTGAATGAACTTCGGTTTTTAGCTCTCTGTTCCCTCTGTTCTCTCTGTTTTCAAAAGCCTAAACTGCGGACTAAAACTCCCAA
>CAYNLJ010000285.1:2998-3317 GCA_964398005.1 uncultured Caldithrix sp.
ATTTAAAATAAACATCTTCTTTGAAAATTAAAAAATCAAAACCTCTCAGTTTTCTCTGTTGTCTCTGTTTTTTCTGTTTTCTCTGCTTCCTCTGTTCTAAAAAGCTTAAACTCCGGAATAAAACTCCCCAATCCCTGATTGCAATTACGACACATGTCAATGCTTTTGCGGTCAGTGTTTAACTGGTTGCGGAAGGCCTGAAATTTCACATTACGCCAAAGCTGGTCAAAATCTTCGATTTGATGAATGTTGCCCATTTCAAATTCGCCGTTTTTGTCGAAACAGCAGGGCACTAGCCCACCATCCCAATTGATTAAAG
>CAYNLJ010000286.1:0-3311 GCA_964398005.1 uncultured Caldithrix sp.
CGGGCCAGGCGACGTTTAACAATTTCCTGAACTAAAACACCTCCAATATTCCCCCCACCGATTACGGCCATTTTGTTTAACATTTGATGCTCCTTTCATTGATGTTTACTTCGAAAAATACACTATGGAATTTAATCACATACTAAATTTAAAACAAATTGTAAAAGGTAAAATCTAACTTTTCTTTTCATATTTTTATTGATTTGCTGGATATCTTTGGCAACTTGTCTTAAATTAACTTTAAAATCTTCCTTGTGAGAGGAAATATGACGTACTTAATACGCCTGATGGTTTTCATTTTGTCTGTTTTTTTAATAACTGCCTGTAAAGTAGAGGAATTTACCGGTTTTAAAGTTGAAACAATCAGCCAGAGTGAATCATTGCGGATAACCGGGCAGGTGATTAGCTATTACACCTCTGATTCGGTGATGGCTGCTTTTGTAACGATCGGTAGTCGTCAAACCATTACCGATGAGAAGGGAGAATTTACGCTTTCCTATGTGTTGAGTGAATCCGAAAAACGCAACAAACCAACCCCGGTCCATATTGTTGCAGAGAATTATTATGCTTATCATGACCAACTGTATTTGAATCAACAAAACACAAATTTTGTTTTTTATTTGAAATATGCCGCTCCGATGATTCTGGATGCTACGGCTGTTTTCCAGAGAACTATTGAATACGATTACATTTGTCAGGCGGTGGTTAAAGATTTTCAGGGTATCAGTACTGTTCAAACCGTTAAGGCTGTCTTTTTTAACCGGGATGCGGTGGGTGATTCACTTGTTTCTTTTTTACAATTAAAAGAATATGTGGATGCACAAACCGGGAAATTTCAATCGACCACAAGGTTTTCCGACTGGTTCCCGGATCGTTTTTACTTGAAGGTGGTCGATCGGGAAGGATATCAGGATCGGCTGTACAAAAGTTTATCCGGTACCGAAGAATTGATTTTTAATCCATAACCAGGATTTGTCATGACATCACCGGGTTTAAAAGCATTGCTGATTATTTTCTGTTTTATTTCTTTTGGGTTAACGCAAAGTGTCTTAATCGGGCGTGTGCTCGATAAGGAGACCAGTCGCCCCTTAACCGGCGCCGATGTTTACCTTAAACTGACCAAAATAGGCACAACAACAGACTATGAAGGTTTTTTCAAACTTACAATCCCTCAGAAGAATGTTTATCATGATTCCCTTATTATTCATTATGTGGGTTACCAATCACTGACTATTCCTTTTCAGCTAATTCAGCAAAAGCAAATTTATTACCTTCAAGCACGGCAACTGGAATTACAACAGCCAATTGAAGTAGAAGCCGAACGGATGAATTTGAGTCGAATGGACATTCCACATTTGACCCGTTCCATTGAAGTTGAAGAAATCAGGCGTTACGCTGCACCTGAATTGACAACGCTGTTGAAAACGGTTCCGGCCATTCGCCTGCAGGGCAATGAGATTGATGGCAAGCAGTTGGAAATACGAGGTAGTAATGCCAGCGAAGTAAATGTTTATCTGGACGGGGTTTTGTTAAATGATTTAAGCAGTTCCAATACAGCCGATCTTTCCATGGTGCCGGTTGACAATCTGTCTAAAATTGAAGTTCACAAAACGGCTCATATGTTGGTGAATGGTGGGGGAGCTTTTGGTGGCGTCGTTAACCTGATTACCCGCCAACCGGAAAAGGTGACAGCTGAAATTAAAATGCGTAGCGGTTCTTTTAACAGCAGGCAATATTCCGCAAGTCTTGGCTTGCCGCTGGGGCAGAACTGGACACTTAGTTACTTTGGCCAGTCAGCGGACATGAATCCCAAAATTGAGTTTTTCCCTGATGAAAGATTTTTGATAGACAAATCGGAAAACAGAGCCATTAAACAAAAAAAATTCAGTCATTATTTAAATTTAAATTTTCAGCGACCTTCGTTCTTGTTGAACGGAAAGGCTTTTTACTATGGCTTAAATTACAAAAAACCGGGTTGGCAGGACGATCGTAAAACGCTGATCCTGTCAAGTCAAAATCAGTTGCCGGGCGCTATCAATCTGGCGTTAAATTTCCTGCAGTCCACGGATGCTGTGCAACGCTATGTGGTCAGCAATTCGAAAGATATCTACGATTACAATTCGCAGCGACTGAATGTGAGGATCTTTAAAGCCTTTAATCTAAAAAAAGGTGATTTGACTGCCTTTGGCGAATACTGGCATGAAAGATTAACGAGAAAGTTTTCTATTCAGGATTCGTCCGAGCTGTACCCATTGGAAAATATTCTATTTTACGACAATCGGGTCAGTACCAGCCTGTTGTACACCTTTTCGGAACAACATGATAGCTTAAAAAATTTGAACTGGAAGGTCCATTTTGGATTGCGCGGTGATGCCAGCGCCAGCGGTTATCGTGATATTAGCAATGCAGCCGGTGCGTTGATCAACTGGCGGCAGCGGAATCATCAGTGGCGTTTACTCTTGAGCTACGGTCGCAACGTTCGTTACCCCACGCTTTTTGAAATGGCCCGCAATCGTGACTTTACCATTTACACTTTGAATGATACAACTCAAAAGAAGTTGGAACCGGAGTACAGCCAGTCCTTCGATTTGGGTTTAAAGGTGATTAGTGATTATTTTTCCTACTTTTTACCTCAAATTGAATATGATTTCTCCTTTTTTTACAGAACGGTTTACAATAAATTATTAAAACAACCTTTCGGAGAGTATTTGCTGCAGGCCCAAATTGGTAGGAATCGAACCTTAGGATTTGAAGGCGCTGTTCGTTTTAATAAGATTTTTGGATTTGCAGACTTGCAGGCGGGGTTTACACGCCTTTACATCAGCGACCACCTGCTCTATGAGTTCAAACCGGAACTTAGGGCCAACCTGTCGGCCAGCCTTATTCATCGTAATTTTTATCTGAACATGAATTACTTTTATGAGGGAAAAAGCTACGGATGGTACTACGACCAGCTTAATCGTTTGAGAACCTCACGCCTTGATGGGTACTACGACATGGATGTAACCCTGGGCTTGCAAACGGTGAATTTGCCATTTAATTTGCAAATCCAACTATCCGTTTACAACATGTTCGACAAGGCAGGTTACCGGTACTATTACTTGAACAAACGGTTTTTGCAATTGACCTTGGGGGTAAAGTACTGAAAATTAGCCACTGATTTACACATACTCGTCTTGCCACTGCTAACATGGCAGCTAAACACCAAAAATTTCTTTTAATTTAAGAACACTCAGATTTTCTAGATTTTAACGAAATGAGTAAATAGACGTAGTACATTTTTCTACTCCTCCCAAAATAAAAAAGCCTGA
>CAYNLJ010000287.1:0-3307 GCA_964398005.1 uncultured Caldithrix sp.
CCGTGCGGGATGCGGTCATTAATTTTATTAAAAAGCATTCACCTTTAAAAATGACTACAGACGGGAGATGGGTGAGAAAATAAAAAGGCTTTTATATTTCAACCCAGAACATCCTGTTCATTATTAAATTCCATTTAAGGGTTAAAATATAAAAGCCGTGTGTGCTCCCTTCAACCGCTTAAGTTCAGGAGAGCGCGTCGTCTTTTATACGGATATTACTCATTACGAATAGAACGCCAATTACAATCAGATGAATCACTAAATATGTTTCCATAGTACCACCACCGTTTAATTTTGTAAGTACAAACTTCTGAAAATAGTCCAACGATCAATAAAGTGCCTGAAGTTCTTAATTTTAAAGGGTTCCGAAACAATTTCCGTCAGGTTGTCTATTTCCATCTGGTTAATATTAGATGAATTGTTTTTGATAAAGATAACAGGAATCTTGGCCGTAATAGGATCTTTGCGCAGTCTGCGGAAGAAATCCTGAGGTGCCTGTTCAACGAAGGTTTCGTCCACCACAATAACTTTTGGCCGTTGGAAATGAGCTTTTCTGAAAAGATCCGATATCTGATTTATGTTTACCAAGCGATAATTGTAGATACTTAAAATATCTTGAATTAGCTTGGCGCGATATGGATCTTGCTCGCAAATAAATATCTTCATGGTGAACTTCCCCCTTTAATTAATAATTTACCACGGCGTCTGTTAAAACCCGTGCTTTGATAGCCGAAGAAATAATGTTTGGCAACACATCCATCAAATCCTGCATATTTTCTTTGTAGACCGTTAAAATATCATCATTGGAAAACGAAATTTTTATGGAATAATATCTCCGGCCTTGTTCATCTTGCAGGGTTTCAATTCTAAAATTTCCATCTAAAATTTTGTCAATCATCATGACTCCTCCTGAGAAACTTGCTTTTGCATTTAATTAAAGCAAGAACAGTGCCAAATCATATCTTGCTGTTTTTACACAAGTTAGGCAAAGACCGGGTTGCGGCGTCATATACTTTTGTTTTTATTAAAGTTATGGATTTTTTAAATTCGAAAATTGTATTTTTTACAATCGTAAAAAGGGTGGGATTGTAAAATGTGCAAATTAATCTTTCAGACGATTCATTAAGGTGCGGTAATTAATATTTAAAAATTCGCAGGCCGCCTTTTTGTTTTTACCCACATGTTCATAAACCATCTTAACGTACAGGCGGGTCATTTCTTCTAAGGTAAGTTTATTGCTTAACGCATTTTGTAAGATGGGATTCTCTTTTTCAACCAACTCGTCGGGCAAATCCTTAACGGTCAACTGGTTAGGACTCAAGACCAGCATCCGAATCAAGGTGTTTTTAAGCTGGCGGATATTGCCCTTCCATTCCAGACGCGACAAATAGGCAATTAGCGTCGGATCGATGCGTGGTACGGGAATTTTGTTTTCCGCGCAATAGGATTCTACAATGTGATTAATTAAAGCCGGGATGTCATCCGGTCTTTCACGTAAGGGTGGAATATGAATGGGGATAACATTGAGACGGTAGAAAAGGTCTTCTCTAAATTTCCCTTTTTTCACTTCATCAATCAGGGAACGGTTGGTGGCGGTAATCAGTCTAAAGTCTGCCTTCAATTCTTTTTCACCACCCAAACGGTAAAATCTTTTTTCCTGTAGTACTCTTAATAATTTAGCCTGGATGGAGGGAGGCAGATCACCTATTTCATCCAAAAAGAGAGTGCCCCCTTTTACCAGCTCAATTTTCCCTTTCTTCAGGGTCTGCGCACCGGTAAAGGCGCCTTTTTCATGCCCAAACAGTTCATTTTCAAGCAAGGTTTCGGGTAAGGCAGCCGAATTGATGGCAATAAACGGCTTATCGGCCAATTTGCTTCTTCGATGGATGTGCTGAGCAATAACCTCTTTACCCACACCGGATTCTCCGGTAATCAAAACCGGTTCGGTGGTGTCACGAATTTGTTCGACCAGGTGTAAGATTTTTTGCATTTGCTGGCTGACCGCAACAATGTCATCAAAAACCAGTTTTTCATCTAACTTTCGACGTAAGAGTCGGTTTTCCCGCTCCAGAGCCTGCATTTGCAAAGCCCGCTTCACCATCAGCGGTAATTCGTCTTTAATGTTTTCCGATTTAAAAAAGTAGGAAGAAGCTCCACGACGCTGAGCTTCCAGAGCATGTTGATGATCCTGGGAGGCAGTAATGACGATGATTTTTGAATCAGAGGCCTGTGAGATGAAAAAATCCAGTAAGGCCAGGCCTAATTCAATCTTGGGCAAACCGAGATCCAGAATGACCAGATCGGGTAAAAATCGGATGAAAATTTTCTTAGCACTCTCTACATCGCTGGCAAATTCAAATATGTATTGATTGCCAAGCCATTTTCGAAAACTTTGTTGCCAAATAACATTGTCTTCGACGATTAAAATCTTGTGGTTCTGCAATTGTTTAATCATTTTCCTTCACTGGCCAGTACAAACTTACTTCTGTCTCACCATCCCTGTCCGATTTCACATCCAAAAATCCCTGATGTGCTTCTAAAATCTTTTGACTGATGGACAATCCGAAGCCGGTATATCCTTCTTCTTTCCAGGTTGTAAAATAGGGTGTCTTAACCCATGGTAAAAAATCTGGATTAATCTCAGATCCTTTATTAATAATCGTTACAATCAGCCATTCTTTTAGAAAAAAATGTAAATTAACGACTGACTTGGAAACTATTATTTTTATCTTACTTAAATCTTTGGCAGCTGCTTTCAGAGCATTGGCCAGAACCTCTTTTACGGCCATGTTAAATAGTTCCAGGTCAACTTCTATTTCAGTAGCTTCATCGACACCACTGTAAACCAAATTCTCCTTTAAGGCTTCAAAGCCACCTTCACTCAAAGTAGCGTCCATCAACTCTTTCACTTTGATGCGGGTCTTTAACATTTCGAGATCGCGGACGTAGAACAACAACCGTTGATTTAATCTTTCCTGATATTTTAATCGCTGTTCAATTTTTGCCGGCTCTTTTTCGGGTGCTTCCCATAAGCGCATTAAGGCATCAATATCATGAATTAATTGTGAAATCTGATTACCATATTCTAAATTTTGTTCGATCAGTAATTCTTGGGCAAAAGCCTCAACAATTTCATGTAATGTGCGCCAGTCGTTTACCAGATGGACAAAACGTTCATCCTCAAGATATTGACTGTGGAAGATTAGTATAAAAGAAGAGACAGAATCCAGATTTTCCGGGACATTCAGCTGGGTAAAGGAAAGGCTTAAATTTTGGTATATGGGTTCAAGAGAAGTAAGAGATTGCG
>CAYNLJ010000288.1:0-1005 GCA_964398005.1 uncultured Caldithrix sp.
ATTGATCCCGATTTTGCACCCGTAAAATGTATTGGTTAAAAATATGCCGGTAACCTTCTTTACGTACGGGGGGAGTGACCCATTGATCCAGTCCCCGTTGTCTGATTCCGGCATCGTAAAACTCAGCATTTTTTTGCCGTCCTGCCGTCCAGTCATCCAGATGTTTTAGCTTCACATTCAAAACCGCAGCCTGTAAAGCATCCAGACGAAAGTTCCCACCAATCATTTTGTGATAGTATTTGGGATGGGCACCATGGTTGCGTAAATATTTCAATTTTTCGTAAAGCTTGGGGTCATTGGTTGTGACCAGACCGCCATCACCAAAACCACCTAAGTTTTTGCTGGGGAAAAAAGAAAAACAGCCGATGTGACCGATGGAACCGGCCCTGCGACCATCATGATACTCGCTGCCAATGGCCTGAGCCGCATCTTCAACCACATAAAGACCGTGCCTGTTGGCAATCTCCATGATTGGATCCATGTCGGCCATTTGTCCGTAAAGATGCACGGGAATGATGGCTTTGGTCTTCTCCGTGATTTTGTCTTCAATCTGGTTGGGATCAATGTTGAAGGTTTCGGGATCAATATCCACAAACACCGGTTTGGCATGTAAACGGGCAATGGAACCGGCCGTTGCAAAAAAGGAATAGGTAGTGGTGATCACCTCATCGCCGGGTTGAATGTCCAGCGCCATGAGAGCGATCAGTAAAGCATCGGTTCCCGATGAAACACCAAGAGCGTATTTGCTTTGACAGTATTGGGCTACGTTTTCTTCAAATTCAGTAACCTTCGGTCCCAAAATAAAATATTGCGATTCGATCACTTCCTGGACAACCGGATCGATTTCATGTTTGATTGATTGATATTGTGCTTTAAGATCTAATAATGGAACTTGCATTGCTTCCCTTTTCGTTAGTTTTTTTACCTGTTTTAAAAAATTCAATTTAGTTTAATTACCGGATAATGTGCAATAAAAATTTAAGACTAAAACATTAAAAGTTGCGA
>CAYNLJ010000288.1:1015-3277 GCA_964398005.1 uncultured Caldithrix sp.
GAAAATAATTCGTTAGGTAAGTAATATTTTCGTGAACATAGATGTCTTCCGCTTGCGCAAATCAAACCTCCGGCCTTTGGCCTGTTTTTTGCAGATTTTTTTAGAAAAAAGTACAGGTTCGTATTGATTTTGAAAAAATATGTATTAAATTTAAAGTAACCTTCTTTGTATTTCCTTATTAAGGAGAAAAAAATGCGTAAGTTTTTACCCGCTATTTTTATTCTTTTTATGTTTTTAACCTATTGTTCAAAATTAAGTACCGATTCAAATTCAAACACATTGCCTCCATCCGGTCAGATCAACTTAAATCTGAACATGGCCAATGCACCGGCTGATGTTGCCTATTTAAAAGGTTTTTTAGCCAGAGCCGAACACGACACCATCTTTTTTGATTTTGAAATTACCGATGGCATAGCCCACGCTTCTATCAGCGACCTGGAACAAGGCGAATGGTATTTGCAGGTTGATGCTTATGATGAAAATGGTAAGCGCATTTACTCAGGTTCCGTTTATGTTTTTGTAGAAGCAGGTAAAATTACACCAGTATTTCTGAATCTGGAAAAGATTTTGGGAGGCATCGATATTACCGTTAGCTGGGGCGGCGTTCCACGCAATTTCATGTTACTGATGGCAAAAAATGAATTTGGAGAATGGCATATTTTGTTGATGAATGACGATGGATCCAAAATTTTCGATCTGATTGACGGCCGTTACCCCATGTGGATTAATGATCAGCGCGACAAGTTCCTCTTTCTTAGAAATCGTGACGAACTGTGCCAATTTGATTTATCTACCCATCGTGTGACCTACCTGACTTCTTTGGGCGTAAATGCTAATTTTTTGTTTTACTCCAGATCATTGAATCGGATTTTGTTTGATTACAAGTATTTTGGAGATTACAGTCTGAATTGGCATCTGGCTTCCGTGAATATGGAAGGTTCCGATTTTCATAATATTTTAATTGATGATTATTGGGAAAAATATCCCTGCACAGCAGGTAAATCTGATTGGATTTATTACCACACAGATCGCGAAGGTATTAAGCATATCTTTAGAATTAAACATGATGGTTCTTCCAACGAGGGCTATATTACCGGTAATTTTCATAGTGAGTTCCCTGCATTTGATGTAGAAGGTCGGAAACTGGTTTACACAAAAATGTCTCTGGATTCATCTTATATGGCTGTGGTGATTCACAATATGAGCACACTTGAGGAGAAGGAAATTGATGTTAGCGAATTAGGTCAACCGACATATCCAACATTTGATTATTCAGGAAATGCCGTTATTTTTTCTGTAATTGTAGGACCCGAACACCAGGATCGACAACTTTATAGATTTAACATCGATACGAATAATCTCACACAAATTACGTTCGGGCATAAATATTTTTGGTATGCCCGTCCTGTTTTTTGGTAAGAGATAAATGGAGATCAATAAAATGAAAAAACTAATTTTTGTTCTATTTAGTTTGGCTTTAATTCTGATTCTGGCTTGCCAAAAAGAAGGCGCTCCGGTGGAAAACAATTTCCCGCAAAATGAAGGGCGTTTACAATTTCAACTGGATTTAAGCCAGGCTCCGGCCGAAGTTGCCTGGCTGGAAGGAATTTTGGAAAGCACACAAGACACGATCGTTTTTAAATTTGAAATCATCGAAAATTACGCTGTGGCAATCGTGGAAGAAATCCCAACCGGTTATTGGAATTTGACGGTTAATGCCTACAATGCAGAAGGATCCATTATTTACTCAGGAAGTACGTTGGTATTAGTCCAGGGAGGCGAAACCACTCCCGTTTACTTAGAATTAAATCCCGCTACCGGAGCTTTAAAGATCATTGTCACCTGGGGTGGACACCATCCGGACATCATTGCCTATTTTCCCTTTGATGGTAATTTTGTTGATCAGAGTATTTTTCACAACGATGCCCGCGCCTATGGTGATGTCCAATTTGCGGAAGGAAAATTCGGGCAGGCGGTCAATTTTGACGGGATTGATGATTTTTTGGAAATAAAACACATGGATATTTACAATCTTGACGAAAAGACCATTGCTTTCTGGTTTTACAAGAATAACGATTCGATACGAGATACTCCTGGATGGATGGACAATGAAGGATTAGTATTTAAATCCTTTAACACCAGTTTATATAGAGATTTTTCATTTTTAATACAAAAACAGGAACCGCCATTTAATTTTAAATTCAATATTTATGACAATAATGATTCCTTATTATTTTTAACTGCTTATGATGCAATCCAACC
>CAYNLJ010000289.1:0-3261 GCA_964398005.1 uncultured Caldithrix sp.
TTAAATTTTGCACACTGACGATTTTACTATTTTCTGATTTATTTGCTCCCTTTTTTGTGAAGTCCTAAATTAGAAAAGAAAAATTAACTCAGGTTTTCAAACATGGGACATACGCACCATCACTCACACGATCATTTTGATCCGAATATTCCGACACTGCGCCTGATGATCACCATGGTACTCAATTTTTCAATTACCCTGGCCGAATTGATTGGTGGTCTGTTAGCCGGTTCCCTTTCCCTGATTTCCGATGCTCTGCACAACTTTAGTGATGGTGTAGCCATTATTATTTCCTATATTGCCTTAAAGCTCAAAAAACGCTCTGTTACCGAAAGACACACCTTTGGCTTAAAAAGGGCCGAAATTTTCGCTGCGGCTTTAAATTCCGGAGTGCTGCTGGTGATTACGGTTTATCTCTTTTACCATGCCATTTTGCGCATTTTTAAACCGGCTTCCATTGAAGGCAATTTGATGATGATGGTCGCCGGCATCGGACTTTTGGCTAATGTCATCGGAACCATTTTATTGGCCCGACCTTCAAAAGAAAGCATCAATTTAAAATCGGCCTACTTACATCTCCTTTCTGATGCCATTTCTTCCTTTGGCGTTTTGGCAGGCGGCTTTGCCATTTACCAATGGCAAATTTATTGGATTGATCCCGTTCTAACCATTTTAATCGGTATTTATATTCTCAAAGAGAGTTTTCAAATTTTACAGGAATCCATCCATATTTTAATGGAAGGAGCGCCTCCGGATCTTTCCATTGAAGAAATTAAAAAGGAAGTAGAAAGCTTACCGGAGGTAAACGACTTTCATCATATTCACCTGTGGATGGTCGGTGAAAATGATATCCACATTGAGGGGCATGTCGATGTCAGGGATATGCTGTTGAGTGAAAGCAGTCAACTGCGGCACAAGATTGAACATCTGCTACAGGAAAAATTCAATATTAAACATATTACACTACAATTTGAATGCAATCATTGTGTTAATGCAAATACGATTGAACGTTAAAAAATTTAAAAAGGATCAAATGCAATGTTCGAAGCTAAAATTTACAAAAATCGTCGCGAACAATTAAAATCAAAAATCAGTGAAGGAATTTTACTCTTTCTGGGTAATAACGAATCCCCGATGAACTACCCTGCTAATGTTTATCCTTTCCGGCAGGACAGTACTTTTCTCTATTATTTTGGGATTGATTTACCTGGCCTGGCCGCCATCATTGACCTGGATGAACAATCGGAAATCTTGTTCGGAGATGATTTTTCCGTGGATGACATTGTGTGGATGGGGCCTCAACCCAAAATGGCTGAGCTGGCAGCTAAGGTCGGGGTGAATCAGGTGGCGCCTTCTGCACAATTGAAAGACTATTTAACAAAGGCGTTGCAACAAAATCGAAAAATTCATTTTTTGCCCCCCTACCGGCACGACAACATGATTAAACTACAGGAACTTTTAGGCATCCGGGCCAATCAGCTAAAACACTATGCTTCGGTCCCTTTCATTAAAGCTGTAGTCGAACAACGGTCGGTAAAATCAAAAGAGGAAATTGCAGAAATTGAACAAGCTTTGGACATCACCTATGAGATTCATCTGGAAGCCATGAAATCCGTGCGGCCAGGGCTTAAAGAATATGAAGTAGCCGGATTACTGCAGGGCAAAGCCTTAAGTTTGGGTGGGCGCCTTTCTTTTCCCTTGATCTTTTCCGTGCATGGAGAGATTTTACACAATCCCTTTCAACTCAATGAAATGAAAAAGGGTCAATTAGTGGTTGTTGATTGTGGTGGTGAAGCACCAAGCCGTTACGCAGGTGATATCACACGTACTCTGCCTGTGTCTGGTAAATTCAGTGAAGAACAAAAAGCCGTTTACCAGATCGTTCTCAATGCCCAAACCACGGCCATTGAAATGATTAAACCAGGCATTAAATACCGTGATGTTCACCTCGAAGCCGCTAAAGTCATTACCCTTGGTCTGAAAGAGTTGGGCCTGATGCAGGGAGATATCGAAGAAGCAGTTCAGGCAGGAGCACATGCGCTATTCTTTCCACACGGCCTGGGACACATGATGGGCCTGGATGTACACGACATGGAAGATTTAGGTGAAGATTTCGTTGGCTACGACGAGCAAACAAAACGAAGCGAACAATTTGGCCTGGCCTATCTGCGGCTGGCTAAAGAACTAAAACCCGGATTTGTATTAACCGTTGAACCCGGCATCTATTTTATCCCACAGCTTATCGATCTGTGGCAAAAAGAAAATAAGTTCAGCCAATTCATCAATTACGAGCGTCTTGAGGCCTATCGTTCTTTTGGTGGCATCCGCATTGAGGATGATGTTCTGGTCACAGAAGAAGGCAGCCGCGTACTCGGTAAATTAATTCCCAAACAGATCGATGGGGTTGAAGCCATTATGCAAGGCTGATCAATTTTAAGTTTAACATTGACACCAATGAAATAAAAATGCTTTTTGTTCTTGTGTTACGAATTTAAAATTCGTAACTTCCAAAAAAGTTTTTGGAGTCTTTATCATGTGGGTTTTATTAGCAACTGCTGTCTCTATTGCTTTTTTTCACACCCTTATGGGACCAGACCATTACCTGCCTTTTATTATGATTTCTAAAGCCCGGGGCTGGAGCCTGCCACGTACACTTTCGGTTACCTTTTTGTGCGGTGTCGGGCATGTAATGAGTTCGGTAATTATCGGCCTGGCAGGCATTGCTTTAGGCATCGCATTGCACAAAATTGAATTGGTTGAATCAATGCGTGGTAATATTGCCGCCTATCTTTTAATCGCCTTTGGTTTACTTTATTTTTTGTGGGGACTGCGTCAGGCTTATCTGAAAAAACCCCATAGCCATTTGCATTTTCATGCTGATGGGCAAGTACATGAACATCGGCATGTACATACTCATCACCATGCGCATGTACACGACCAGGAGCAGAAGTCGATCACACCCTGGGTCTTGTTCTTAATCTTTGTTTTTGGTCCATGTGAACCCTTAATTCCCATTTTGATGTATCCGGCGGCACAAAGTCATTGGTTCGATTTAATGGTAGTAACCACCGGCTTTGGCCTGGTAACCATCAGCACCATGTTAGTCATTGTGTTTTTTGCAATCAAGGGAATCGATTTATTACCCACCGAAAAGATCGAGCGTTACACCCACGCTTTAGCCGGTTTTGTCATTTTAGCCTGTGGTCTGGCTATTCAATTTTTAGGACTTTAAGAAATGTTGAATGTTGAATTTTAAATTTT